>JAOAIJ010000024.1 GCA_026414765.1 Clostridia bacterium
TAAAAGCTATAGAATATAGGCTTGTAGACAGGTGACTAGTATGATTGAAAAAAAACTTTGTCAGTTGATAAACACCGGTGCCAAGGGGGCTTTTGCGGGAATAGTTATTGCCATGCTTTACATGCTTGCATCCTTTGGAAGTAAAATTCATTTGCCGACAATCTCATATTTTCTTCTGTTCGGAATTTCAGCGGGGTTTTTTATATCATTTTTAGCCGCATTGGCAGACAGGCTATGCAAGCAGATATTTGCCGGGTTCGGCAAGTATTTATTAATTCCTCAGCTGATTTCCACATATATAGTAAGCGCTCTTACCTTCTTTTGCCTGTCTTTTATCATTAGTAAAGTGCTTCTGGGTTATTACCCTGAGGTAATGTCAGTATTCAATGCATGTTTCTGGACGGGGATGGCTTCTTTGATTGTAGCTCTTATCTTTAAGGTGATAGAGGAAAAGGAAGAGAAGCTCCACTTGGAAAAAGAGAATCGCGAACTCGCTGTAATCGAAGAACGCAGCCGTATTGCCCGGGAACTGCATGATTCAGTTTCCCAAAACCTGTTTGGTATCAGCTTGAGCCTTAAAACAGCAGAATTTCTGCTGGATACAGATATGCAAAAAACCCGCGCCATAATAGGGCAGTTGCAGGGAATGGTACAGGAAGTCCAGACTGAAATGCGGTTGATGATTTATGAATTAAGGCCTTTGGCACTTGAGAATAAAAGCTTCTTCGAGGCGTTGGAAAATCTCGCAGGGCTTTTTAGAATGAGGTATAACCTTGACTTGAAATACAATATGAAGGGTAATGAGGAAAGTATAGGAAGCGCAGCAAAAGTAACTCTGTACAGAATATTACAGGAATCTCTCAATAATGTTGTAAAGCACGCCCAGGCGGATACAGTTACTGTGACTTTGGAGATCAACAATGGTACCGGCAAAATGATGATAAAAGACGACGGAAGGGGCTGTGATACAGTCAGTTTACCGCCACTTGGGTGTTATGGCATAAATAACATGAGGGAAAGAATCAAGAGCCTTGGTGGGCAAATCGCTGTAGATTCATCAAGTGGAAAGGGGACTACTGTTACAGTGGTTTTCCCTGTGCAGCATTTGGAAGGATGAATGTATATGAGTTATGTTTCAAATGATGGAACATACATTGCCTTTGATAATAAAAAAAACAAACCATAATCTTAATTGAACGGGCTGGTCTAAAAAACTGTAGAAGGAAAAACGAGAACTATATGGATTTCATAACACCTGCTAAATGATGAATTAGGAATGGTATTGTAAAAAATTGTATAAAACTATAGACAAATGGAAATAAATGTTGTATAATAAACTTACTTAAGCGATTAAGTGTGTGAGTTAGATTGATACATAACAAATGTATATTGACAGAAAACTGAAAGTTGAATTTTATATTTTCTAATTCATTTCTAAACCATATCATAAAATATCTTTATTATTCCGGTAATCGATTGAATAATTATATTGGTTCATATAAGTGAGCATTTAGAAAGTTTATGTATCAGAAAAACGGTCATGTGAGGTTAGGTTTTTAGGCGATGCTTGTCCAAGGGATAAATAAACTGGATAAGTATGCACTTTTTTGTTGTGCTTAAATGCTTCTGTTTGTTTAGTATGATTTCTATTTGTGTTAACACAAAAATAAATAAGGTACTTGCAACCCATTAATTAGTTTATTTTTGAATTTAGTTGCAGCAGATTAAGAATATGTATTTATCTGGAACAGGTTGTTGATTCAGGTTAGGGCTAAGCTGCTTACGTATTTTCAGCTTTAGCACAGGCTTTATTGTTATGCTCTTTTTCTGTGACAGCTGTACCACAGGCTAGCACCACTAAACAAAGTCAATTATTTCAGGTTGCAATACGTAAGGAGGTGTAAGAAAAAAATAACGCGGAATATGCTTGCAATCTCTAAGTCATGAGCTTATGAATGAAATTCTTAGGTCTATTCAAATTCTGAAAAAACTAAAGATTTTAGGAGGATAAATTATGTTTAGTAAGTCCAAAAAGATAACATGTATAGCAATGTCATTTCTGTTGATTTTATTATCATTATCAATCATTGGCTTTGTACCGGTTTCAGCGGCAGACAATACCGGCGGACAGACTGCTGCTGCAAGCGCAAACTTATACGGATTACCTGATAGAACTGAAGATGGAGTTATGATCAATGCATATTTATGGCGTTTTTCCGATATAAAAAGCCGTTTGAGGGAATTTGCAGAAGCAGGATATAAGTCCATCCAGGTTTCGCCTGTACAAAGAATCAAGTCATCAGGAGATCAATGGTGGCTTTTATACCAGCCTTGCAATTTCCATATCGGGAACAGGCAGCTTGGAAGCTACGAGGATTTCAGGTTGCTCTGTGCTGAAGCAGAAAACTATGGAATCAAAATTATTGTAGATGCTGTTGTTAATCATGTGGCAGAAGGCAATTATAAAGGCACATGGTCTGATGAAGTTGATAATGAGCTAAAGCGCAGTGATTTTTATCATAACCGGGGAGAGTGCGACAACTATAAGAATAGAGAAAAGGTGACTCAATTTAATTTGGGCGGTCTTCCTGATTTAGCAACTCAAAGGTATGATGTGCAAGACATAATACTAAATTTTTTGAACGAGTGTATTGATGCAGGTGCCGATGGATTCCGCTTTGATGCTACAAAGCACATTGAGACCAATAGAGGAGAAGACGCCTGGAAACCATGGGCTGGGAACTTCTGGGACAGAGTGTTGGGAGGATTGCATAACAGAAGCAACCTGTACCTTTATGGTGAAGTTCTGCCTGATGATGCTGACAATGATGAAGTATATAGACAAATGTTCGATATTACAGCTCACGGATACGGCGGTACAGTGAGAGGTGCCGTTACATCAAAGAATCTGACAGGAGTACTCAATATTAACCACGGGGATCACAGTATTCCGGCAAATGAAGCCTTGTGCTACTTAGAAAATCATGATGATTATGAACATAATGTTTCCAGAAGCTTAGGGCAATGGGAAAGAAAAATGGCTTATGCCATAATTGCTTCAAGGGCACAGCTGACACCTAATTTCTTCTTAAGACCTTATGAGGATTTATGGAAAGACAGTGATGTAAAAGCAGTTAATAAATTCCATAATGCCATGGTCGGTAAAAATGAATATCTTAGATGGACAAGGAACGAGACAATACTAATAGAACGTGGAGATTCAGGTGTTTCCATTGTAAATCTTGGAGGAGATACGTACATTGATTCTCCTACCAACCTGAAAGAAGGTACTTATTCAAACAAAGCAAGTGCATCGTGTACTCTCCAAGTTTCAGGTGGAAGGATAAGAGGTAATGTCCCAGGGGGGAAAATTGTTGTTCTTTACGATGAAGTCGTGCCACCTAATGTAGTAAGCTGGAATCCACAAGTTCCGGTTTCCGGAGGGAATGTGACAATCACTTATAACGCTACAGGAAGGCAGCTTCAAGGCTCTACAAGTGTGAAAATACACTGGGGCTATGATGGATTTATAGGGGTAACCGACACCACAATGACATCGAAAGGGAATAATATATGGGAAGTAACGCTGACTGTACCGGCAGCGGCAAAGACCAAACTGGACTTTGTATTTACTGACGGCAGCAAGTGGGATAATAATAACAGCCAAAACTGGAACATTCCCATAAATCAGGGGCAACCATATGATGTAGTAAGCTGGAATCCACAAGCTCCGGTTTCCGGGGGGAATGTGACAATCACCTATAACGCTACAGGAAGGCAGCTCCAAGGCTCTACAAGTGTGAAAATACACTGGGGCTATGACGGATTTATAGGAGTAACCGACACTACAATGACATCGAAAGGGAATAATATATGGGAAGTTACGCTGACTGTACCGGCAGCGGCAAAGACCAAACTGGACTTTGTATTTACTGATGGCAGCAAGTGGGATAATAATAACAGTCAAAACTGGAACATCCCGATAGGACAACTTGCTACAGTTAGCTGGAATCCACAAGCTCCGGTCTCCGGGGGGAATGTGACGATCACCTATAACGCTACAGGAAGGACACTGCAAGGCTCTGCAAGTGTGAAAATACACTGGGGCTATGACGGATTTATAGGAGTAACCGACACCACAATGACATCGAAAGGGAATAATATATGGGAAGTTACGCTGACTGTACCGGCAGCGGCAAAGACCAAACTGGACTTTGTATTTACTGACGGCAGCAAGTGGGATAATAATAACAGCCAGAATTGGGGCATAAATATAGGCATTTAGTATAGCTCCGGAAAATACAGCGTAAGAAGGGAACCCGGAAATACTGTTGTATTGTGTAAATGTATTAATGTAAATAATGTGTTTAGCAACGTGAGATACTCCTTCCTGGTAATAGTATAAATTCAGCCAGGGAGGAGTATTCTTACTGATGCCGTTTATTCAAGAAAAAGCAAGAAATAACAAAAGGTTGCTAATTATTTTGTAATATCTAGTATACACATATAAGAAAAATAGAGTATTTAAGAGTATTTCCCCATATGCTGACAATATTTAGGGAAATATAGTTTTGCCCGATGGGAAATCAAAGTAGCATAAATAGGCGGGTGGAGGCTAATTTATATAACATATATTGACAAAAATTAGTATATTGTATATTATTGTATACATACTAAAGGAAAAAAATGTAATAAATGTAAACATATATAACCTATCTTCTGAAAGTTATTGTTTCATATAAAAGGGATAATAAACAAAAATGGGAGGGATATAAATGTTAGAGGTGATCGAGTCAAAGCTGGTTTCAATCATCAAGCAAAATGTAAGCTTTATTAATGACATAGATCCTGCTAATAAACTTCAGGATCTGGGTATAAATTCTATAACCTTTATAAAAATAGTAGTTGCTATTGAAGCAGAATTTGGGTTTGAATTCAATGACGATGAACTTAATTATGACAAATTTAACTCTCTTAGCGATGTAGTTAAGTATATTGACGAAAGAACTCATTAATGGCGTAAGCAAATTCTGGCAGGTTTCAGTTTACTTTCAATAATATTTTTATAAAGGTGGGGAATAATGTGCTAGATACTATAATTAAAAATGATTATCTAATACCTGAAATTGATCCTTTTGTAGACGTATGGTATAAAGATTGCTTTCATAGTTCGCTGTTTCCTATAATCAATCACTTCGTTGGAAACATAAACCCTTTCCTGATTAAAGACGTATTCCTGTATAACACTGAAAATGGTGAAGACTTGCCTTTAATTAATTTCAAATCCAAACAAATAGAAGAAAGAAAACTTATTTATGAAATATTGGATGAAATGGGGATAAGCTGTAAAGCCAGGATAGTTAGCAGTGATTTGATCAACGACCTGGTAGAGGTTATTAATAATAACAAACCTGCAATTATCGGGGTAGACTGTTTTTACGAATCCATAAGAGCGGATGCTTATAATAAAGAGCATGTTGCACACTCTTTGCTGGTGTATGGCTTTAACAGAGGGGAAATGTGTTTTAATATTATTGAACACAGTTTCAGGTTTAGTATAGATTTTAAACCTAAAACAATTACTTTCTCTGACTTAATCAATTCTTATAACGGCTTCCTGGAGAATCTGAATGACTATAAATTTACTAAGGACAGGCTTCCTTCCATATGTAGAATTAACGGCATCTTCCCAAGCTTTTATGAATTTGCCAGGGGTGATAATCTCCAGTCAGCAGGCACATCTCTTAATGACACAAAGTATATTTCCAAATATGCAAATTATATGTTGAATAATAAAGACATGTTTTCTGATTCAGTAGAGAGCATTAAGACTTTTACTGAAGAATTTCAGAGTGTAATTTCCGGTAACCTGTTTCTTTCAGGTGATACAAATCAATTCTTAGATAATCTGAATAATGTGATAAACAATAAAAAGGCGGAAAAATACGTATTTTGTAAGGTGTTTGGCTCACAGGCAGGGATAGTGGAATGCTTTGACAATGTAATAAATGATTGGACTTCCATTAGAGCATTTCTGGCAAAGTACGTATATTCGACTATTTATAACAAAACGCATATGGACAATTGCTTCAGCAAACTAGAAAACATCTATAATCAAGAGAAGCAATACTATGATATGTTGTTTTCGCTCATGAAAACTATTGTTTGACAAAAATAATATTTTTTTTACCCCCTAAACTTACAAATAAATACATAATTGGATATAAATACATTAGTAAATTCGAAATGTTGTTTAAAAAGAAAGGGATATACTAATGAGCGATAGTGGAATAGTATTCTTTTGTATTCAGATAAGTCTGATGCTTTTGGTGGCAATTATATGTAAAAGGATTGCAGACAAGCTTAATTTGCCGTTGGTTTTAGGCGAACTTGTTGCAGGTATAATAATCGGGCCTACTATCTTAGGTGCTCTTTCACCACATTTATATAACCAGATCTTTTTGTCTCAGAGTGTCAGCTCTACAGGAAGAGAAATAGTTGTAAAATTGGGACAATTGTTTTTTCTGTTTATTATAGGTTTGGAATTGAATCTGCATTTTCTGAAGCAGCAGAAACGTAATATAGCTTGTATCAGTATTTCGGGTATATTGGTGCCTTTTGCTTTAGGGACAGGAATAGTATTTTTTTTACCGGGTATCTGGAATTTGCAGGCCCAAAACAAAACAGTATTTGCTTTCTTTATAGGCATTGCATTATCTATATCTGCACTTCCCGTTATAGCAAGGATACTTATAGATCTTGAACTGCTGAAAACAAGGTTGGGAACAGTAATACTTTCAGCAGCGACAATCAACGATCTAATCGGATGGATTATGTTTTCAATTATCTTAAACAGCTATCATACCGAACGATCAGATTTTAGCAGTACACTGATTATTGTAGCCATTGTAGGAGTTTTTGTTGTCGGAATCGGGATTTTCTACGCTAAACAAAATTCAGCTTCAAAAATAAGAACGGCTTTTGTAAAACAACGGAATTCCTATGAGATTCTGATAATATTAATCCTACTTGTGTCTGTATTTATGGAAACCATTGGGCTACATATGGCTTTAGGCGCATTTATTGTAGGCGTTGCTTTTTCATCAAAAGCGAATTCTTCAAGTCAGGTGATTGAAACTATCAAAAAGTTCACTAACGGGTTTTTTGCTCCTGTATATTTTGTATCTATTGGACTTAAAGCAGATTTTATTACAAACTTTGATTTGAAACTGGTTTTGATTGTTACTATAGTTGCATGTATCGGTAAAATATGTGGTGCTTTCATCGGGGCAAGAATAGGAAAAATCCCTTTGAAAGAATCATTGATAATCGGATTTGCCATGAATGCGCGAGGGGCTATGGAGATGATATTAGTAACTATAGCCTATGAATACAAAATAATAGATCAAAGGGTTTTTGTAGCAATGATTATTATGGCAATTGTAACTACACTGATCAGCGGTCCTGCCATACAAGTTCTGCTTCCTAAAAAAATAAAAGTGGACAGGCTTGAATCAAAACTGAAAAGGGTTTCTAACATTTAAAGTGTATTGGTTTTGTACTATCGGAAACTGTAAGGTAGGCAAAGCTATAAAATAAACACTGCTTAAAAAGGCGAGGAGGTAGAAAAATGTTTAATATCCAGGAATACAACAGCAACAGTCAGAATTTAAAAAACTTTCTTAAGAGCTATCAGCTGAGACATCTGCACAAAGACAATACTCCCATGACAATATCTTTTTTAGTTACAGATCGGTGTAATCTGAGGTGCAAGCATTGTTTCAATCATAAAACACGTATTTCAGATTATGAGAAGGCAAAAGAGGAATTAACATTGGATGAATATGAAAAGCTGTCCAATTCGCTTGGTTTTTTTGCTTCAGCATTAATTTGCGGTGGAGAGCCGTTTTTACGTGAGGATCTTCATGAAATCATAAAACTGTTCCGTGTAAATAACAATGTCCAATGGTGCGGAAACGGAACAAACGGACAGTTAACCGATAATATTGTAAAGCAGGTTGAACTCATATGTAAGCAGAATACCAGCAGGCGTTATGTCCTGACTTTTTCCATGGAAGGATTTGAGGAACAACACGATTTTACAAGGGGAACAGGTACATTCAAAAGATGCATGGAAACATGGAAGGAAGTTAAAAAACTGGAGGCTAAATACTCAAACTTGAGGCTGGCAACAGTTTCAACAATGACATCCATAAATCAAGAAATACTGCCTGACTTTTTCAGGTGGTGTGCAAAGGAAATGCAGCCGGCAGCTATGTCTGTCCTACTGGTCCGCCAGTCACCGAGAGGCGGAATGCAGCTAAAAGATGTCAAAGCCGAAAACTATGAAAAAGCGAGAGCGACTCTGAATCAATTGATAAAAGAAGGTAAAAATGGAGCTGTTAATTCTCCGTTAGCATATATACCTTCATCATACTATTACTACATAACCAGAACTATAAAAACGGGTAAAAGGTCATTTTTATGCTATGCAGGAAAGCATGGGGCTTATATAGACTATAATGGCGAGGTTAATGTCTGTGAGGTGTTTGGAGACCCGTGTTGTTCTGATATGCCTATGACTATGGGCAACCTAAGGGATTATAACATGGACTTTATAGAGTTGTGGAACAGTGAGCAGGCAAGAAAGGTCAAACAGTTTGTAAACCGCCACCCTGTTTGCGAGTCATGTACACATGAGACGGAAGGCATGCTTCCTTCGGTTTACTTTGAGCCTAACAACTTTGGAATAGAAAGTATGGAGAAGGAAAAGTGGTCTGTATAAAATTTATGTATGGAGATATGCTATGGAAAATTTAGCGTATGCTGATGGTATGCAAAAAAGTAGAGAGCCTCAATCAATATTTGAAAACTGGAATAATATGTTTAAGGACTCTTGCAAAGTATTACAACTGCCTTTCGACGATTTGCGGCTTAATAATTGTTCAGTTGAATACGGTTATGAGGAGCTTTGCCTGACGGGAGATACTGAAAGCAGAATACAAGAGCTGGCACAAAAGTATAAATTATCCGGGTTTATGATAATAAATGCTGCATTTTCAGTTTTAATAGCCAGATACTGTAACAGGCAAAAAGTGCCGGTTTTAAACCTGCTCCCATGTGAGGAGAGCATGATATTTGGAAACAGGAAATCAAAAGCGGTTGCTGTTTTTTTAGATATTTCCTCCAATCAGAATTTCATCAGTCTTATGAAAGATCAGGAAGAAACTATAAAAAACCTGTATGATAAGTGCTTTCTGTTTATGGATGAGTATGTTAGTCTTTCAGAAATAAACCCGGATGATAGCTGTTCTCCTGCTTTTCCGGTAATAATCAATTATCAAAAGCACTCAGGCGGTAAGTCGGAGGTACCCGACTATGAATATTTCCAGGAAGAGAAAAACAATGGATTTCCTATATTTGATATAATGCTGAATGTCATTGAAGAAAACCAGAAATGGAGTTATGGTATAAATTATAACACTTCAATTTTTAAGAGGGATACAGTAAAAAGACTACTGGAAAACCTAAAAACACTTCTGGTAAGTATTGTGGAAAATCCAAAAGGAAATGTTCTGGATACGGGATATATTTCTGACTCTGAAAGAGATATGGTCCTGAATGATTTCAACCATAAAGAAAAAGATTATTATACGGATTTTACAATAGTAAGTTATTTTAAAAAACAGTTATGTTCAAAAAGGGATAATGTAATTGCTATTGAAGAAGGCAAAACATTAACCTTGAATGAATTAGACAATAAATCGCGACTACTGGCAGAAAAGTTAAGGAAAGATGATAACAAGTATGTCGGCTTGATTGCGGAAAATGGCTTCAGCACTATTATAGGTCTCTTTGCTATACTAAAGAGTTCAAAATGTGTTGTTGCTATTAATTCCAAATACCCAAAAGGCAGAATAGAGTATATAGCAAATGATTGCAAACTGAATACTGTAATTACCTGCAAGGATTGTTATGAAAATGTACTAGGTATTACAGAGAATGTTAATACCTTGAAGGATGTTATTTGTGTAGATCCGGAGGACACAGAGCTTGACGGACCGGTATTGTCCGGCACTGGCAAGGAAAACGTGTGTGGGATACAGCCTGATGATCCGTGCTATGTAATTTATACCTCCGGAACAACAGGCAATCCAAAAGGAGTTGTCATTTCCCACCGGAACTTTATGATTTTATTTCTGTGGTTTACAGAATACCTTAAATTGGATGAAAGTTTAAAATCATACCAAAATCTTTCATACAGCTTCGATTTCGGGATGTTTGACATATTGTCATCAGTCCTCTGTACCGGCACTCTGTTTTTCATTAATAAGAAAAAACTGAGGAGCCTCAGGGACCACGCCGCCTTTATTAACGAAAACAAAATAAACAATATTTGTACAACCCCTGCTTTCTTTTCGATTTTATCAAGCTTCGGCATTGATATGCCTTCACTGAAAATCCTTCACCTGGGTGGGGAAAAACTGACGTACAAGCAAGTAGCCGGTTTTATGAAAGTACTTTCAAAAGATTGCAGGATATACAACGGCTATGGTCCCAGTGAATGTACGATTAACAATACTATTTATGAAGTGACGGAAGAAGACAAAACTCCAGATAGGGTTACGAAGCTGGCAAGTATACCTATAGGAAAACCCTCAGCAAATAACTATGTGTACATATTGGATGATAATAACAATCCCGTCCCTGTAGGTGCACCCGGAGAATTATGTATCGGTGGAGATGGGATAGGCTTGGGGTATCTGAATAATGAAGAGATGACCAAAAGCAAATTTCTGGATAATCCTTTTATACCAGGAAAACTGATGTATCGTACCGGAGACATAACCCGCTGGCTTCCTGACGGCAATATAGAATTTATTGAGAGGAAAGATGAACAGGTTAAGATAAATGGTTTCAGAATAGAAATCAGCGAGATTGAAACTTGTTTGTTATCTAATCCCCAAATAGATAAAGCTGCGGTGATACCAGCTGTGCAGGAAGGTAGTGATACTAGGTATTTATGTGCTTTCGTGGTATCAAAGGAAAGCATGAGCGCAATTGAAATCAATAAGTATTTACAAAACTTTCTGCCATACTATATGTTACCGAGGCGTATAGAATTTGTTGAAAACTTGCCGCTGACTCTAAACGGCAAAGTTGATAAAAGAAAACTTGCCGATACAATCAAATAAGCCGGGAGTTCCGGTAGTTACAAGCTAAATTAAAACTTTAGGATTAGGGGGAAAAAAGTGATGGAAAACTTTGAAAATGATGTTCTGGATTTGGTTAAGAGCAATATGAGGGAGGATCTGGCATCAACTGCATCGCTTTCAGTTGATTCACATCTTATAACAGATTTAGGTTATGATTCTATAAGGTTAATGGGGTTATTCTTTTCCATAGAACAGGATTTTAATCTGTCGATAATAAACAGCTGTGCAAACTATGAATTCTTCAGTGTAGAAACTGTGGGCGATCTGGTTGGTTTGCTGAAAAGCAAGATCAACGAAAACTAGGGGTATATGCTAAATGAGCAAAATTAAAGATATTTAAGTGCGCGGAGGTGTTTTAGGTGGACAAAATTGATATTAAGTTGTTTCATACGCCTATTCTGAATTGTATTGAAAATATCCAAACCTCAGTCGTTTCCTGGAAAGGTTATCATCACGAATTGTTATTTTCTGAGTCGTGGGGGTTTGCATTTGACAGTAAATGTACCGATGAAAAGATACTGCTGGGTAAACGGATCGACAGAAATGAACGCAGTATGCTGGAACTTTTTAAAGAACACTATGGTATGGAAATAAATTTTCACAGTGAAAAAAATGAAAATATGTTGTCAAGTATCCGTGCTGTTTTGGAAACCGGAAATCCGGTAGTAATAGGAATGGATGTTTTTTGGGAGCCATGGGGTGAGTTTTACCAGGAATTTCACCACTACCCTAATGCACGTTTAGTGGTTGGAATAGATGAAAAAAATGAAGTTTTAAACTACTACGCAATTATTAATTCAAAGGAAGAACTGCAGCTAAGCTTTGAAAACTTCGGGAATGGTTGTGGAATGTACGGCACATTTGATTTTAGTGGGAAAAAGAAGGATTTGGATTGGAAAAAGGAAGTTAGAAAATCCCTTTCAAGATTAGAGGGTAATATGGATACAGAAAGTGCATTTGATTCTATGAGACATTTCGCAGATGTTTTGGAAAATGAACTGGATATAGTAAAAGAAATCGAAGGCTATAACACTCATACATGGGTAGCCCCTATTATGCTGAATACTACGTGGGTTGCAAACGGACGCTATAAATTTGCAGAATTTTTAAAGTATATAACAGAGCATTTTCAAGCTGATGAGTTGTTGGATTTTTCAACACTCTTAATTCAGGCTGGCGACACCTGGAATACAATAAATGATATACTGACAAAATTAATGTTTGTTCCGGGTAACCGTAGTTTGATGAGCAAAATTGCATCAAGGATCAAAGAGGTAGCGGATTTTGAAGAAAATATAGCAACGAAAATGAAAGGGATTATTTGACCGTTACCAGGTAAAAATGTATTTTTTGTTGATAAAAGGTTTTGTTTCAATAGGGGGGATGTTTTTGTCAGTAGCAATAATTTCTACAAAAACCGGAAATGGGCACAACAGCGTAATGAATACTCTGGCTGATGAATTTAAGAATCAGGGCTATGATGATGTAGCTGTTTTCCCGACTTTTTATGAAGATCTGATGGTTAGTAATAAGATAATGAGTGATTTTTATAATTTTTTAATGATAACATCTACAGAATTGTGCGGCAAATTCAGCGAATTATCTTCGCTTGTGCGTCCGGACTTGTCAGAAGATTTTTATAATGGAGTACATGACAAAATAGTAGAATTTATAAAATCAAATAGTTTTTCAACTATTATCTCGACATCACATACTCTTAACCATGCTTTTATCAGAATCCTTAAGGAAATGGACTTGTATTATTCAATAGGGTTTTACATAGTGATAACCGACCCGTATAATCCAATTTCTGTGGGTTTTGCTGCACAGGATGCAAAAAAGTATTACTGTGGCAGCAGCACGGTAAAAAACATTCTGCTTAAAAGCGGTATAAGTGAGCAAAAAATTGAAGCTGTAGGATATCCTATACATTCTAAGTTTTTCAAAGAGTTCACTGAGAAGGATATTGACGGAATCTATCAAAAGCTTGATTTCCGGAAAGATAAAAAGACTCTTTTGATAAACAGCGGATCACAAGGTGCCTATCACTACTTAAAGCTTTTAAAGCCTGTACTGGCCACCTATAAAGATTTACAGATCATTTTTGTATGCGGCAGAAACAAAAACTTGCAGGATCTGGTCAATGCAACCATTAAAAAGGAGAAATGCACCAATGTGCGTGCTTTTGGATTCGTAGATAATATCGAGGAATTGATGAAGGTATCGGATATAATCATAACTAAAGCGGGAGCCAATGCGTTTTTTGAATGCTTGTACATGCAAAAACCTATGATAATTGACGGGATAAACGGCTATCTGTTCCAGGAAAGAGGTGTGCTGGATTTTATCAAGAGAGATAAAATGGGTATCGTTTTGGATGATCAGGAAAATTTGATCAATGTCATCAGTGAAATGCTGGATGACAGAAAATACAACGAATTTAAGGAAAATATCATAGAGTTGAAATTGCAGAACGGTGCCAAAGAAATAATATCAGATATACTGAAGACAGAGGGTTTGAGATAAGCCCCATATATTAGCTGAAGAAATCTTAATAAATTTGGAGGAATCAATGGCAGATACTTTTGTTGATGAAATGCTACCCTTTCTTCTGCGCCGTGATAATGTAGCACGTTATGAAAATGGAAAGGTGTATATTGGGAACAGAAGGAAATATCCCTTTGAGAAGACTGAAGAATGCTGCGAAGATGCTGACAGTGTTGCAAAAGCCATAACCAGTATGGTCACACAGGGCGGCGGACAATGGATAGCAGCTGCATATGCCATGGCTATGGAAGCTCGGAAAGTAGAAGACAAAGCTTCTGAGGAAATATACGGTTTTTTGGATGGTATGCGCGTACGGCTTTGCAATACCCGTCCGACCAATACTACATTATCCAAGAGATTGAATGAAATCATGGGTATCATAAAAGATTCATCCGGACGAAAAGAATCAGTTGAGGATGCAATAGTAAAATGGGTAGATAAAACAAGGGATTCAGACTATGAAGAATTTGCAAGAATGGGAAGGATAGGAGCAAACCTGATTGAAGACGGGGACGGAATCTTAACAGTATGCTTTGCAGAAATGTCTTTTTTATTTGCACTAGCTTATGCAAAAAGTGATGGGAAAGATATACGGGTATTTACTCCCGAAACCCGTCCTTACTTGCAGGGAGCGCGGCTAACGGCCCCTAGTATCCATGAGCTTGGCATACCGGTACAAATTATCAGTGATAATATGCCTGGATTTTTATTGTCCCAAGGTAAAATACAAAAATATTTTACTGCTGCTGATTTGGTAACTTTGGATGGATATGTGGTCAACAAAATAGGAACTTTCCAAAATGCGGTCTGCGCCAGTTATCATAAGATTCCTTACTTTGCATTTTGCCGGGAGCCTGATTCCAACAAAGCTGATCATACTTCGATAGTGATTGAAGAACGAAATCCTGAAGAACTAAAAAAAATTTGCGGTATTCCTACTACTGTTCCGGACATAGGCGCGTATTATCCTGCTTTTGATATTACACCGCCGCACTTGGTAGCAGGTGTAATAACTAATAAAGGAATAATAAATCCATTTAGCTTAAAGATGTATTTTTAGTATATTCAGAGAGATAAATTTTCTTGATAGAGGGGTGTAAATATGGCTCTTACTGCCATTATTGCAGGTACTGGTTTTAATAAAATCGACGACATAAAACTTGAAGAGCAGATTATAAATACGCCTTATGGTAGTGTACGGATTCATATGTTTTCTGACAGGAATATTGTTTTTATAAACCGTCATAACATGGAACACAATATTCCTCCACATAAAGTTAATTATAAAGCGAACATGATGGCATTAAGCATGCTTGGTGTCAAAAAGATATTGGCGGCTTTCGCCGTCGGATCCATAAACCTGGATCTAAAACCGGGAAGTTTAGCTTTACTGTCTGACTTTTTGGACTTTACAAAGGGAAGAGACAACAGCTTTTTTAATGGAGATGATTCCGGTGTGGTACATGTTGATATGAGTTCGCCATTTTGCCCGGTCTTAAGCAAATCGTTACTGGATTCGGCACCTGAATTCGGTTTCAAGCTGTACCCAGATAATACTTATGTATGTACAGAAGGCCCGCGTTTGGAAACACCGGCAGAAATCAGAATGTTTAGGATGCTTGGTGGTGATGTGGTAGGTATGACTTGCGTTCCGGAAGTTTTTCTGGCAAAGGAATTGGATATTCAGTATGCTGCAGTAGGACTTTCTATCAACTGGGCAGCAGGAATCGACAAGAGCAGCATTAATTTTATTACTGACAGCCTGGATGATGTAAAAAGGAAAGTTATCAAGCTCTTCATAAAAACTTTGCAGACCCAAACCGTGTTGGATCTTGATTATAATCTGCAGAAAATCGGCTAGAAAAAAATAAAGAAAAACTGAGAGGAAAAGTGTGTATGGAAAGTATTATACAAAATATTGATTTTTCGGTTGGAAGGTATTCATGTGGATATTCCCTTTTTTATAATATTTTCTCTAACTATGGCTATGAGATATCTGAAACAGATATTTATTTCTTAGGCAACGGTATGGCTTTTGATATTATTCCTGACGGGAAATATAATTTTGGCTATTCTTCCATGAAGGATGTAATTCTTAATATGAAGAACAGCATTACCGATAAGATAGATTTCTATTCCGGAGATGATAAAAAGTATTTGGAAAATAAAATGCTTGAAGAGGTGTCGGCAGGAAACATGATTGCGCTGTATGTTTATGCAGACTGTCTTGAGCATCACGATATAAAAGCTATAAGATACCCATTCCATCTTCTGGCGGTATATGGTGTGGATACTGTCCGAAGAACAGCTTATATTGGCGATTCATATATAGTAAACGACAAGGGACAGGCTTCTTTATATATGGGAAAAGCAGATCTGGATAAAATAATGTCCAGTACCAAAGAATTTGCGGTATTTAAGAATACAGGCAAAGTGGATATTTCCAGGAAAACAGTTTTTGATAGCGTTTTGAACAGTATTAACGTGTTTTTGAATTATGAGTATAAAGACGGTTTATTGATTGGGAATTCAGGTTTGAAAAAGTTTGTTAGGGACATAGATGAACTGGTAAGGTTCAATGAGCCAATTTTCAACCAGTACCATGAAAATATTGCGGCTGCCTTGAAGTGGATAAGTCTTGGACCGATGATGAAAAATATTATGAATTTGTTTGATGAAAATGAAGAATTAAGGGTTAAGGATTATGAGATGATTATAGATGAATTTCAAAAAATAGAATCCGAATGGATCAAATTTTCCTTAAATATTATAAAGCTGGGCTACAGCCCCAAGAAAGATAAAATCGGAGTTATAATAGAAAACTGCAATAATTTGATAGGCAGACAGGAAAGTGCATTAGCCGGTTTATACGAACATATAAAAACAAGTGCTTAATAAGGTTTTGTTGCAAATAATATAGGGGGGATGAAGTGTATGGACGACCAAATCCAATCTAATGTTTTCGAAAACACAGAAATAAAATTTAAGATCCATCATGTAGGCTGTGCGGTAAAAAATATTTCCGAGGCTTTAAAATATTATGTGGGTATTCTGGGGTTTAAAGTAGTTGAAGATGCTTTTGAAGTACCGTCACAGAAGGTAAAGGTATGTTTTATCGATGTAGGAAACGGTACTCTTATAGAGCTGGTCGAAGGTATTTCTGAAGACTCTCCGGTAAAAAAAATACTGGAACAGCCTGGAGGGGGAGTATATCATGCCTGCTATGAAGTAGAGGATTTAGAAAAAGCTGTCAGTTATCTGTGCAACAATAAATTTTTAAAATACAGAAGGAGTGAAATACGCAATGAAAGGTATCGTGCGCTTTATATGGTAACTCCCGATGATCAATTACTGGAATTAATTCAAAAATTATGATATAAATATATTGTTTAGTTTAACCCTGTGGTTTTGAATTTTATATTTCATTATCGAGAAATAGGGAGTGTGAAAATGAAAATAAGTGCATCAGATGTTAAGAAGATTGCTGCTGAGCTTGGGGCAAACCTGTGTGGTGTTGCTCCTATTGAACGTTTTGACAGTGCTCCGAGGGGATATCATCCGTGTGATGTTTTACCAGAATGCCAATCGGTAATAGTGATCGCCAAATATTTTCTTAAAAGTTCTTTATATGCCAATTCTACCATACCGTATACTACAGTAAGGAACAGTATATCAGATAAACTGAATTCAATGGCGATAGAATTGTCTCAGGCATTAGAAAGCAGGGGAGTTATTGCGGTTCCAGCCAATACTATCGGACCGGATGAGTGGGATTCGGATACACAGAGAATCAGAGGCATTATATCACTGAAGCATGCAGCTGCAAATGCCGGTTTGGGGAAAATCGGCAAGAATACGCTGCTTGTAAATAAGGATTACGGTAATATGATCTGGCTTAATGCGGTACTGGTATCTGAGAAGTTAGAACCAGACCCTTTGGCTGACTACGAAGTGTGTAATCCCAATTGTAATTTATGTATAAAGTCCTGCCCGGTAGAAGCTTTGGATGGAATTTCTATAAATCAGCCCGAGTGCCGTGATTATGCGTTTGGAGAGCATAATGGAGGCGATTGGCGCATTAAGTGTTTTACTTGCAGGAAGGTATGTCCGAACTGTACCGGGATCAGCTAGCAGGATTTACCTTTATATTTTAGATCAGAGCAATAAAGAAAGGAACATGGTAAAGTATGTATAATGAAAGTGTTAACAGATGCGCATGGTGCTTATGTCATCCACTTGCAGTAGAATATCATGATAAAGAGTGGGGTACACCTGTATATGATGAACAGAAGCATTTTGAGTTTATTACACTGGAAGTAATGCAGGCAGGGCTGAACTGGCTTATGATATTGAAAAAACGCAAAAATTTGCAGGAAGCATTTGATAATTTTGATTATAATATAATTGCTGGATACAATGAAGAAAAAATAGAAAAATTACTGTCAGACCCTGGCATTATCAGATCAAGGAAAAAGATAGAAGCAGTAATCAATAATGCCCGTATGTATATAAAACTGCAGAAGGAATTTGGCTCTTTCAGCAACTATATCTGGAGTTTTGTTGACAATAAACCGATTTTAGACAGAAGACACAGCATGGGCTATATTCCTGTCACAACAGAGCTTTCTGACAGGTTAAGTAAAGATTTAAAAAAACGGGGCTTTAAATTTTTGGGTTCCACAACAGTTTATGCACATCTTCAGGCTGCCGGCCTGGTAAATGATCACCTTGCAGACTGCTTCAGATATAAAGAATTGACGGGTAATTTATAAGTGTTTTAAGAAGGCTATCAATTAACAATATGAGAGGGGTATAGCATGCCGGAAATCTATAAAGCATATTATGAATCAGAGATAGGTATTATTGAAATAACCGGTAATAAAGATGAGATATTATCAGTCTGCTATTTTGAAGGTTCACCGTCTGCACTTGAAATACATCCTTGCTTAGAGAAGTGTATCAAACAACTGGATGAGTATTTTAAGGGCCAACGTAAGGAATTTACTATAAAAACCGGCATAAATGGTACCGACTTTCAAAAAAAAGTTTTAAGAGAAGTAATGAAGATACCTTATGGTAAAACAGCCTCATACAAAGAAATAGCGGAATACATAGGAAATGAAAATGCAGTAAGGGCAGTTGGAAATGCAAATAGAAATAACAATCTGGCAATAATAATTCCTTGTCATAGGATAGTAGGCTCAAACGGACATTTAACCGGTTATGGGGGAGGCTTGTGGAGAAAGCAATGGCTGTTGGAGCATGAAAAAGAAGCAAATAAATAAATCACATATAGACCTCTGCTAGAAATATTCTAACAGAGGTCTATATAGTTTTGTCATAGTCAGGTATATGTACTGAAATATTCTATTTCCACTTATAGTTAAGTGAATCAAGTTTTTGTGTTGCTTCAATAATTGCACTTTCCTTGGATATGTTATTTTGTACCGAAATCTGATCAGACAGTTTTTGGATCATTTCCTCTTTTGGAGCTTCCGTACACCATTTGCAGAAAAATTCACCTGTACTGTCTTTTGCCCTGTCTCCTGCATGGGCATTAAAATCCCAATCACAAGCTAAACATTTGTCGCTCATATATATTACCTCCCATGTAAATATATGTATATGTTACTATACTAATATTATATAAACTTACAAAAATAGTCAATAAATGCTGGAAATAAATTGAAATGTGTACAAAAAAGTACTATATACAGATATATGTTGGGAAATGGTTGGAAAATAACGAAATAGATTGATGTATTAATCGTATAGAGTTAATAATGCTTACTTCAGGATTTTTGATTTCACCTGTATGATTATTGTTATTCTGTTTTATATTACTTAATACCAAAGCAATTCGGACATACTGTTCTGCACTTCCAGCATATTATTTGCTGTCTTCCTCCTCTGTATGTATATGCATTATCATAGCAGGTTAATTGTTTAATAAGCTTACCGTCTATTGCACCTACAGGGCAGGAATTTATACATATTTTGCAATTTTTCGCACAAACCTCATATTCGGCTAAAGGGTCTGCTTCCAGCTTTTCCGATGTAAGCACGGCGCTGCACCATATCATATTGCCGTATTTATTGTTGATTAGGAGATTGTTTTTACCTATTTTACCTAATCCTGCATACACTCCTGCATATATCAGGGACATATCATCTCTGTATCTGTCGTCTTCATCCCATTCGCAAGGACCAATCGACCTTTTTGCTACTGCAGCCGTACCTCTGGACTTAAGCTCTTTTGATATTAATGAAGCCATATTATCCAATTTTTTAACCAATTGATTTCTAACCTGCGTATAATTTTTTGGATCAGAAAGAGAGCTTCTTGGGAATTCACAAGCTACAACCACTACTGACTTGCACGAAGGCAGTATATCACAAGGATGATATCCTCTGGGCGCGGTTGTAAAACGGTCAATTGATGCTATACCACATAAATCTGCGCCATACTTGGCAGAAATTCCTTTTACATCTTCAGAACAAATACCCAATCTTTTCACTCCTTTGCAATATGAAACAAAATATATATTAATTATTCCCACATATACATTACTTATCCCAGCCCCGGTTAATACCTGCCATACCGATATTGCTGCAATGGGTGTTAAAGTATTTATTAATGCCATGCGTTGCATCTGTTTTTAAAACCCAAACATATATATTTTACCATAATTTCCAATAAGATGAACATTAAGTGTGTTTTTTTGAAATAAATTTTTATACTGTACAAGCAAAAGGCAAAGGACTGTTTGCTGACAGGGGTCCTTTGCCTTATACAGATCTACTGGTAATATATATCGGAAAACTCTATATTTATCGCTTGTATAAGACGATAATTTGTTAATTCCTGAAGATATTGGCCTGAACAATTTTCTGTCGCTTTTTTTACAGGCAGCAACAGTGAGAAAGTGCTTCCTTTGTCTACTTCACTTTTTACTGATATTTCACCTTCCAATGCATAGGCAAGCATTTTTACCAGTGACAAGCCGATACCTGTACCTTCTGTTTTTCTGGTCAGGGAACTGTCTACCTGCCCGAAACGCTTGAAAATGATTTCCTGTTTATCCTTTGGTATTCCTATTCCTTCATCTTTAACATCAATTTTTACAAATCCTTTTGCTGATGTCAGATTAACCTGAATAGCCTTGTTTTTCGGTGTGAATTTAATTGCATTGGACAAAAGATTGAGCATTATGCGTTCAAATTTTTCTTCATCTATTTCTATTATCTTTTGATCAAGATTTGAACTGAAAGTAAGGTGTACACCCTTCTGACGGGCACATAGCTGAACGGAATCAATCAATGCCTTTGTTAAAAAGACTATATCATAATTCTTTTTGTGTACGCTTAACTTCTCTGCATTTATTTTTGTCACATCAAGGAGATTATTTATAAGCCGTATCTGCCTGAATGCGTTTTGCCTTATCAGATTAAGATAACCCTTAGCTTTTTCTGAAAGATCTTCCTTACAAATCAATTCCATCGTTTGAATTGCTGAATTTATTATGGTTAAAGGAGTTCTGAATTCATGAGAAATCACTGTCAGGAATTCATCTTTCATTTTATTGTTCTTGTAAAGCTCTGTAATATCTCTGGCACACATAACTCCGAAGAGGAAGCTGCCTTCATTATTGTACACCGGCACGCCGCTTACACTTAGTATCAATTCCTTATACTCATTTGACGCTTTCACAATTTCCTGTTCAACTTTTTCTCCCCGTAAAACACGTGAGGTGGGCAAATCATTAAAAGCTATTTCATTATCCTCCGTATCCATACATTTACATGTTTCGTAGAACTCATGTGTATTTTCAAAGCTGTATGGGTATATATGCTTTCTGGCTTCCTTATTTAGTATGATATACTTTCCTTCACTGTTTACTATAAACAAAGCATCGGACATATTTTCTATAATGGCTTCCAGCTGCTCCTGCTGATGTAATAACAATTGTGACTGTGTTTGTACTTGCTTTCTGTATTTGACTACGTTTGTGACATCTGTTGCGGTAACAACACAGTATTTTACTATACCTTCAGCAAATATAGAAGTAACAGTAAAGTCCCAGTAAGTTTCGTCTCGCATCCTGTTTGTAAATCTCAGTTCGTTGCTTGTAAACGGTTGTCCGGTAGTAATAAGGTCGTTCCAGTGTGCATCTGCGGAAGGGTCGAACCATTTGGGACTAAACTCGCACAACTTGAGGCCTATCGCTGTAAACTTGCTATTATAAGGTTTGTCGAAAAAATCAATATACTTTTGACTTGCGTTTATAAGCACTAAATCCGGAATGCTGTATATCGCTACATAGGCAAGATTGTTTTCGCACAGCTGCTCCAGGTATACAAGCTTATCTTCCAGCCGTATTTGCAGTTTTTCCGTGAAGTAAAGTATTTTCCTGTTAATATCGAGATTTTGGGTTTTAATCGTTACTTCGCGTACCTTCAGGTTCTTGGTAAAAAGACTGCAGTTTATCACCCGGCTATCACCGTAAAGCTCATCAACACTATGGGTAAGTTTTAAATATTCAGTACATACTTTTTCTAAGGATTTCATTATAATACTATTCTTTGAGAAACCTGTCATTGATACAAAATCGTCCCCGACTTCAACTATAACTTCATTATCAACTGTCAGATATGAAGTATTTTGACTCCCAATTTGCTTTTTTTTCATTATTTCACCTGCAAACAGAAAAATATTCTAAAGCATTAGCATTCTTCCATACTGGTATTCTACCACTAAATTACAAAATATTCTATATTATAACAAATAAATATATTTATAGACATTTTATTCTTCGTTTTTTGATTGTTGATTTTTTCATTTCTACTAATGACCCAACAGTCTTTATACAATGTAATTTACGAAACCCTAATCCGTAAGAAAAATATGTGCTTCCTGTATTATGTTCCCTTTATCAATAAATTAGTTTGTGTTAATATATATTATTATAATTTCTTACTGATCAGGAGATAAGTATGACAAAAAAAGTACCTTTATTAGAACTTCAGACACGGATGAGCCGTTTTAAGGCAATTATGGACACGGCACACCCGGAGTGGGAGATAGCGGTAATCCTAAGCAAACTAAACCAGTTTTATTTCACCGGAACGATGCAGGGCGGTATGCTCCTGATTCAAAGAGACGGAGAATCTGTATACTGGGTACGCAGGAGCTTTGAAAGGGCTTTGGATGAGTCATTGTTTCCCAGTATCAAACCAATGGAGAGCTTTCGGGATGCCGCTGGGTCAATAGATAAACTTCCGGGTACTGTATATATGGAAACTGAAATTGTACCACTAGCCTTATATCAGAGATTTAGAAAATACTTTCCTTTTAATGATGTAAAGTCTCTTGATATGCAGCTTGCCAGAGTAAGGTCAGTTAAGAGCCGGTATGAATTATCTCTTATGGAACAATCAGGTGAGATCCACAGAAGGATATTGGAAGAGAGAGTACCTTCAATACTTAAAGAAGGAATGAGTGAAGCAGAACTTGCAGCTAAACTTTTTTCAATCATGATAGAGGAAGGACACCACGGTGTAGCACGCTTTGGAATGTTTGATACGGAAATAGGGCTGGGTCATATATGCTTTGGTGAAAGTTCGATTTATCCTACCAGTTTTGACGGGCCGGGAGGAAATTATGGGATGAGTCCCGCGGTGCCTTTGATAGGAAGCCGTGAGAGAAAGCTTGGAAATGGGGATCTGGTCTTTATTGATATTGGTTGTGGCGTAGAGGGGTATCACACTGACAAGACAATGACTTATATATTTGGTAAACCCCTTGCTGATGAAGTGATTGCTCAGCATTACAAATGTGTGGACATACAGAATGAGATAGCTTCAATGCTGAAACCCGGAGTAATTCCGTCACAGATATATAACACAGTAATGAATAAGCTAAGTACGGATTTTTTACGGAATTTTATGGGTTTTGGAAGCCGTAAGGTAAGATTTCTTGGACATGGAATAGGTTTGCAGGTAGATGAACTCCCTGTTATAGCAGCAGGATTTGATGAACCGCTTCAGGAGGGGATGGTTTTTGCACTTGAACCTAAAAAAGGTATTGATAACATTGGAATGGTAGGGGTAGAGAATACATTTACAGTCAACCCGGGTGGGGGGAAATGTATAACAGGTACGAATCCCGGACTGATCCCTGTATATTAATTAATAAATATGGCAAAAGGTTATTGCTGCTGCAATAACCTTTTGTTTGTATGAAATTCACTATCTAAACCAGTGTATTATCCAGAAACATCATCACGACAAATCCGACTAACAGGGCGTGTGTTGCCAGTTTGGAGTGCTTGTGGTCACTTTGGGTTTCGGGTATTATCTCATGGCTGATTACAAACAGCATTGCACCAGCAGCAAAGGCTAGAGCAAAGGGAAGAACGGGTCTTGCTATATGAACGACGCCTACACCGATCAAACCTCCTATAGGTTCTACCATCCCAGTAGCAAAGGTTATCAGAAGCGCTTTCCATCTGGGATATTTCTCGCGTATCAGTGGGAGTGCAACGGCAAGACCTTCAGGAAAATTCTGTAATCCAATACCTATAGCCAGGCTGAGTCCATTAAGTATATCTCCGTCACCAAATCCGACACCTACTGCCAACCCTTCGGGGAAATTATGTATTGTGATTGCCATGATAAACAACCATACTCTTCTTAAGCGTGCACCGTTTTTCAAGCTTTCATCGGAATCCATGGAATTAAGCATCAGGTTTGAGTCAGGAAACATTTTATCGGCTAAATCCAGAAAAACTCCACCAAACAAAATACCTAGAAGTGTAATAAAAGCTCCTTTGACCCCTCCTCCGCCTTTTTCTATTGCAGGAATGATGAGGCTGAATGAAGTAGCGGCCAGCATTACACCTGCAGCTACCCCCAGTGCAGCATCAAGCATCTTCTTTGAAACGTGCCTTTTTACGAATATGAGTAACCCACCTGCACCTGTTGCCAGGCCGCAAAGTAGACTGGCAAGCATACCTACAGCTATTATATTGAATTGCGACAGGAATTCTACCAATTTACCAATCCTCCAGGTTTCATAATTACTTACCTGTATTAGGTTATGATAAACACATTGAATTGGTGAATTTTAATAGACTGTCCGGACTACTTTACTTTTTAATATCTATATATTCTTTTATCTTCTTTTCTAGCAAAGAAAGCGGCATTTCGCCATCTTCGAGTATAGCATCGTGAAAATCCTTTATGCTGAATTTGTTTCGGAGTTTTGCTCTTGCCTCATCTCTCAGCTCTATAATTTTAAGATAGCCTATAGCATAGGTACATTCAATCCCAGGATAGACAGTACAGTATTCGGAATAAAACCTGGCGGAACCTTCATCACATATTTTGTTTTCAAGAGCATATTTTATGGCATCTTCCCTGGTCCAACGCATATAGTTCACTCCTATATCAATAACTGCTCTTCCTATATGCATTAGCTTGGTTTTCAGCATTTCAACCTCTCCATTGGGGTCTGAGGTTATTCTATATTCCCAGGGAATACTTTGGGCATAAGTGGCCCAGCCTTCACTAAATGCAGAAAATCCAATGATTTTACGGAAATTGGGAATATTCTTCATCTCTCTTGCCAGTGCTTGCTGGAGGTGATGACCCGGTACTCCCTCGTGATATAGTATCCATTTCATTGTATAGCTGTTATTACTGGCAAAATCTTTCGGTACAAAAATGGTAGCGGGTTTTGTACCATTCATATCGGATGAGTTATACTGAAAGAACCCTGAATTGGTGCTGCCTGTATCAGGGTAATACTGAACCTGTACCTTTGCTTTCGGAAGTGTTCCGAAAAGCATGGGAAGCTTACTGTACATGTCACTTATAACTTTTTGACAATCGTCCAGCGTGCTTATTGCTCCTGTTTCATTTTCGGAAGTAATTGTTTTTTTCCCTAATCGGCGTATTTCACTATTGATTTTATCTACTTCACTAGTTAGTTTATTATAGGCTTCTTCAGGCGTAATATCCAAAGTGGCATAGTTGCGGAGCATGTATCTGAAGTATTTTTCGCCCTCGGGCAGGTTATATACTCCAACGTAATCTTTGGATTTTTCAAGAAGACCGTCATAGTAATTAATCAATCTTTTATAAGACGGATATACAGTATTTTCAATTTCTGCTTTTACATCTTGAGTTAATCTTGTTTTAGTATCATCATCCAGTTTCAAACCTTTCAGTTTGTCTACGAATACCGTGTACAATGAATTATCTTCGGCGGATTGTGAGATGAAGTTGTTCATAGCAGTCAAAGTGTTTGAAATAACATATGAGGGCGGTATTATTCCCTTCTGCTCCTGGGCTTTTAAAGAATCTATAGTCTGTGTGAAATATGTATCAAACACTGACAACCGCTTAATATAGTTCTTGGCATCTTTCTTTCCATGAATTGTATGTGAGTTGACCATAAACTCAGGTAGTTGTTTTTGCACTCCCAGATAATTGTTTACAGGAAAGCCATAGTGCATAAATTCTTTGCCTTTGCCATAGTTTTCCATAAACCAGTCCAAGATATCAGTGGATATCAACTGCTCTTTGGTTTGCTTTGATCTGTCATAGCTGCGTAAGATATTTAGTTCCCGCTCAGAATACCTAAATAAATCAAGTTCATGTTCAAGGGAACGGTCTGTAAGCTTATCATCAAAGAATTTTATGCCAAAGGAATTAAGAACACCAAGTTTACTCATTTGCTGCGGGTCTTTAAGGGCGTATCCTATGAGGGTTCTTTCGTAAAATAAGTTGATACTTGTAGGCTTGAACCATACCAGTTTTACCAGCCACCAACCGAGTATCAGCAAAAATATCAGTATGGATGCCAGAATTATTTTCTTCTTATTAAGCTTCATGTGTGACACGGATTATCAGCTCCTTATAGTTACTATTCAGATATCCTGCTATTTTATATTTTTATATTACAGCACTTCGGATTTTGGGGTAAGTGTATACAATCACAAAACCTGTCATATTTTCTATGACAGTTATCATATGAAAGCGGAAAAGGTAATAAAAAATCACTGGTTGCTCAATATTGCAGGATAATGTAGAATAAAATCAATAAGTGTTGTAAACCGGGAAAAGGGATTGATAAAATTGGATGAAAAAACTGAAAGTACTCTGATCAAAGTACTCTATGCTTCATTATTTGTTGTTCTTATTTTTGTTACTATAAGGAATCTCAAGGACCCGTGGCTTGTAATCCTGTTTTCCGGGTTGCTTATTACTTCAGTTACAATCCGTAACGCAGTTGTCTATAATACATCTAATTACAGTATAATAGGCAGAATTATGATACTTGTAGATGTAGTTTTGATTTTCTTCATAGGTCTTGCAGATATCAGTGGAAAATATAGTATTTATTATTTTATTATTATAGGCGATACTGTTTTGGCTTTTTCATACCTGTTCAGCTGCAGTATTGCAGTCCTGAGTTACATTTCTTATGGTATCGGCAATTACATATATACGGGCTATCCACCCGCGAAAGCTTTTTTGATGGAAATGGCTTTTAATTCTCTTGCGTTTATAGCAGTAACTGCTGTAATGATTGTTGTAAAATATGAAATGAAGCAGAGGAATTTATTAAGGATAACAATGACGGAACTCAAAAATAAGAAAAAGCAGTTGGAAAATACCTTTGTCAAGCTGAAAAAAACCTCCGAAGACCTGGAAGAAATGACTATTATGAAGGAAAGAAACCGTATAGCCCGGGAGATACATGATACAGTGGGACATACTCTAACTACGGTGTTGCTTGAAATGGAAGCGGGAGAACGACTTATACCTGTTAATCCTGGTCTGGCGGCTGAAAAGATACAGTTGGCAAAGGGACAGATCCGAAAAGGCTTGAACGATATAAGGGAATCTGTAAGGATGCTCCAGACAGGGAGGGAAATTCTGGAGTTTGTGCCCTCGCTGAAACTTCTTATAGATGAGACTACAAAACATGGTGAAGTATTTATAAAGTATGATATATCAGAAATCCCGACACTCACTGGGAAACAGGAAAAGGCAATTTACAGGGCATTGCAGGAGGGACTGACAAACGGTATCAGGCATGGAAAAAGTACGGCATTTGTGTTTATTTTGAAATATGAAAACGGGCATATTAAATTTTTCCTACAGGATAATGGTACAGGTACTGATAAGATCGTACAGGGCTTTGGACTGACGGCAATGGAGGAAAGAGTGAAGGAACTGGGTGGAGTTTTCAGCATTGACTCGGAACCAGGGGAGGGCTGCTGTATTGCTATAAATATTCCTGTCGAAGGGGAGGGTCTGAATGATGGCTATAAAAGTACTGATAGTTGATGACCAGACACTGATGAGAGATGGCTTAAAAACAGTTTTGGAACTGGAGAAGGATATACAGGTGACAGGCATGGCAGGAAACGGCATAGAAGCTGTTAAGATGGTAAAGGTGCAAAACCCTGATGTAGTACTTTTAGACATAAGGATGCCGGAAATGGATGGAGTGCAATGTACAAAAGCCATAAAGGAAGTGTGCCCTGGAATCAAGGTATTGATGCTGACAACGTTTAATGATGAAGAGTATATAATGGAAGCACTTGCTTATGGAGCCTGCGGCTATTTGCTTAAGGATATTGAAATGAACAAGCTTGTGGAAGCAATCCATGATGCAGCAGCCGGGAAAATGATCATGCCTCCCCAAGTAGCATCCAAGCTGGCAGAGGGTCTTGCCAGGATGGCGCTTAAAAAGAAGGATAATATGATAACAGCAGATATTGAGTTTTCCGACAGGGAACATGAGATTGCGGGAATGATGGTTCAGGGGTTTACAAATAAACAGATATCTGCTGCTTTGTATATATCTGAAGGAACGGTTCGCAACTATATAAGCAATATTTACAGTAAGATAGGTATTGCCCATAGGACTCAGGCTGTACTTTATCTGAAGGAAAAAGGCTTCAGATAGATGCTGAGGCTATGAAATTTACTTGATTACGGAAATATGTGATGGTGGATTTTATGATTTTTACAGATGTTTTAAAATATTATAAAAGCAATATGAGACGGTTTATCGCCATATTTGCTACCATATCCCTCAGTGTTCTGCTGGTATATGTATTTCAGATGCTCATAAATTCTCTTACAAGCAGTGTTTACTTAACACAGATTGAGCCGAGAAAACATTTTTCCATTGTACGTCAAAAAGAGCTGTTACCCGATGAGAAGCTGATAAATGACATAAAAGCAAGGGATGAAACAGAAGAAGTATTACCGCTTGTTCTTTGGTCAACAGGCCTGAATATGATAATAGGCGGAGATACACAATCGGATATCGCAATGTTGAAAGAAAAGGACATGGATTATTTACTGTCTGTAATGGGCATGAAGATTTTTGAAGGCAGAAAGCCTGCACCGGGCAGACATGAGATTTTACTGCATGAGCGTGTTGCTGCAAACAAGAAGCTGAAAATAGGGGATCAGTTTGGAGCGTTGAACAGTAAGAATGAGTGGATGTCGGGGAGCTACAGAGTCGTTGGTCTTGTCAGAGGAAAGCCTGTTATGTCTTTTGCCCCATATGAAACTGCATTTTCAGACTACAAAATCAACTATGAATATCAGTTTGGGGCTGCCATTATTCCTAAAAAGGGAATGCTGGAAACGCTAAACAAATATTTGGACAGTCTGCCAAATACATATCATGTAAAAACTTATAATTCCAGTAAAGAAAATATCGAGAGCTTAACCGGAAACATTGATCTTCTCATTACAATACTCAGTATCATTGTAATGATTATTGCTTCGGTATGCGTAGGGTTTTTGTGCTATATCTACTTTTACCAAAGAAGAAATGAATTTGGGCTTCTTTGGGCAATAGGGTTCTCAAGAATACAGGTGGTAAACAGGGTATTCATTGAAATCAGCGGTATGAATCTGGCAGGACTTATTGCAGGTATTATCATCTCAGTAGTATTCGGCTGGATTTTAAGGATATATATTTACCTACCCGGGGGACAAAACCTGTATTTGTTTTCCCTGGACAGTATAATCAAAGCATTGTGTGTTCCTCTGTTCGCAACTCTTTTCAGCATAATTCCTATATGGCGCATGCTTAGGAAACTGGACCCTGTGTCAATAATTGAGGGGGTGATGTAAAATGCTGCTGGAGGGAAAAGAGCTATGTCTTATTTATGATATGGATAAGGAGCAGGAAGTATATGCCCTGAGAGATGTAGATATTACTCTGGACAAGGGTGAATTACTAGGTGTGATGGGACCTTCGGGGAGTGGAAAGAGCTCTCTTCTGTACGTATTGTCAGGACTAAAAAAGCCGATGTCCGGTACTGTATATTATAAGGATACAGATATTCAGGACCTTTCCCTGCTGGAACAGGCCAAGCTCAGAAAAAATGAGTTTGGTTTCATATTTCAGAAGCATTTCCTAATTGATTATTTGACGGTATTTGATAATATACTGGTGGGAACAAACCGTGATGAAATATCCAGAAATAGAGCTTTTGAGCTGATGGATGGCCTTGGTATTAGACATCTGGCAAAAAGAAAACCTGTACAGTTATCCGGCGGACAGAGACAGCGTATTGCAATAGCCAGGGCGCTCGCAAACAGACCATCTGTTATTTTTGCAGATGAACCTACGGCTTCCCTGGACCATAAAAATGCCATGGAAGTAATGAACATTCTGGAGGAATTTAGAGGTGAGACTGCTATAATGGTTGTTACGCATGACCGTTCCATACTGGAGAATGCAAACAGAGTAATTGAGATGTGGGACGGCAGGATTAAAGTCAGTTGAATGATTCAGGTGGCGCAGTATCAATGTTGAGGTTTGAGCTGTTTAGTGGTATATATGCATATTTACCGGTAAAATGTATTGAATTATATTTATAAAAGGTTGCTACTGATCTGTATCAACCTTTTATTGATGTATTTTGAAATCAGCGGATAATAGTGTTATATTTAATATAATGAAGGATAAATTATACAATTATAGAATTATAGAGAATAGAGTATAAATATATTCGTTATGTACTATGAACAACAAGTAATTTAAGGTTGTTTTACTAAAAAGTGCAAACAATGAGAAATATGGAGGCATCATATGTGGATTAAAGAAAAGTTTTTCAAGTATGCGATAGGAACTCTGGTAGCTTTACTTATTTTGTTCCTTGCAGGACAGTTGGATTTTATATTTGTACCTATAAAAAAGATTGCCGTAATAATATTTTTCCCGATGCTGGTATCAGGTTTTCTTTACTACCTACTGAGACCTCTTGTAAATCTGGCGGAGAAACGGCTGCGCATGCCGAGAGTACTTGCAATATTAGCAGTCTTTTTGCTGGTTATCGGGATATTTGCTCTGGTCGGAGTATATGCGGGTTCATTGGTAAGTAAGCAGCTTAGCCAGCTGATGTCAAACATGCCTGAGATTATCAATGGAGCTAAAGAAAAAGCAACTGAATTACTGGAAAACCAGAATCTTGTTTCCATGTTTTCAGGAAAAGTTCAGGAGCAGGCTACACAAGCCTTGCAGAAAATTGTGCCGCTTATAACAGGGAGCATATTCGGGGCTATTTCAACAGTAACAGGTATCGCTACAGTACTTGTAATGGTGCCTTTTATACTTTTCTACCTTTTGAGGGATGACCGTACTTTCGCTTCTAGAATCAAGGCTCTTGTACCCAAAGGATTTAAGGAGGAAGGCTATGCAATCCTGGAAGAGACAGACAAAACCTTGTCAGTGTATATCATAGGTCAGGCGATTATAGCCTTGGTGCTGGGAGTGTTGATGTATATAGGATATCTCATAATAGGGATGGATTATTCTCTGATACTGGCGTTTTTTGTAATGATTACATCCTTTATACCCCTGTTTGGAGCAGTAATAGGCGTAATACCGGCCTTACTGATAGGCTTGGCGGATGGCCCCTTTATGGTAGTCAAGGTAATTATACTTGCGGTGCTTATCCAGCAGCTGGAAGGGAACTTTATTTCTCCTAACCTTGTCGGAAAGAGGCTGGAAATACATCCGCTCACACTTATTATTTTATTTCTGATTGCTGCCTCACTGTATGGATTTGTCGGAATGCTGATAGTGGTTCCGGCTTACGCAGTTTGCAAGGTAATTGTGAGAAATTTTATCAGGATTTACAGATTGAGAAAGAGTCACAGTTTACTGTAACAGTAAAGAGGATAAGCCTACAGAATCAAACGGATCAGATGTAAAAATAGCAGCAGAGAAACAAATAATAATTGAAAGAATAAAACAGTAAAGGAGAAAATAATGATAAATCTCATAAATACCCTTAATATGAACCAGTCACTTGCAGAGGCTTTAAAAAAGGAAAATATAGTAATCCCTACTGAAATACAGAGTAAGGTAATTCCCCAGGCAATAAAAAACATTGATCTGATCGTACAATCAGAAACAGGTACGGGAAAAACTTTGGCATACCTTCTTCCTCTATTCCACAAGTTGAATACATCGGTCAGGGAGATGCAGGCAATAATACTTGTTCCGACGCATGAACTGGCTATTCAGATACAGCGCCAGATAGAGCGTTTGGCACAGAATTCTGATGTAAAAGTGTCCTCAGTGCCAATAATAGGTAATGTTAATATAGAAAGACAAATAGAGAAGCTGAGAGATAAACCGCATATAATCGTTGGTTCTGCCGGCAGGATACTTGAGCTGATAAAAAAGAAGAAGATTTCAGCGCACACAATAAAAACGATAATTCTCGACGAAGCCGACAGACTTATGGATGATAATAACGTGGATAGTGTAAAGGCAGTGATCAAAAGCACATTGAAGGAAAGGCAGCTTTTGATGTTTTCGGCTACTATATCACAGAATACGATAGCAAAAGCAAAAGAGATTATGAAAGAGCCAGAATTCATAAAGGGAGAGTCAAAAACAACAGTTCCTGACACGATTGAGCACTTGTACTTTATAGCAGAGCAAAGAGACAAAATTGAAGTGCTAAGGAAACTGACAAGGATTATAAATCCTCAAAGAGCCCTTGTTTTTATCAATAGAAGTGAAGAGATAGAGATTACAACTGCAAAGCTGAGATATCACGGCTTAAAAGCTGATGGAATCCACGGTTCCAACTTTAAGTCGGAGAGGAAAAGGACTATGGAGGAATTCAGAGCTGGTAAGATCCAGTTGCTTATTGCTTCGGATATAGCAGCCAGAGGTCTCGACATAGAAGGGGTGACACATGTTTTCAATCTGGATATACCGGAGGATCCAAAAGACTATATCCACCGTACTGGAAGGACTGGGAGGAAAGGAAACAAGGGGGTTGCAATTTCAATCATTACTGAAAGAGAGCTTCAGATAATCAAAAAATATGAAGGAGCCTTGAAAATACAAATAGAGGGAAAATCCATGTATATGGGAAAAATCACGGATGGAAGCAGGAAGGTGCAAAGAAAGCCGCCTGCCAGGCCGCAGTCCAAATCATCAGGAAATACCAATTTCAAGAAGAAATAAGTAATGTGTTATTTTGTCTGCGGCCATTTTAAAATCGCTTTTTGGTCAATAAGCTTTTGCTGGAGTGCTGATATTTTTATGTCCTGTACGGAGCAGTTGCCGTCGATAGCCAATCTGGCGGCAATGCCGGCTGCATGTCCCATTATCATGTATTGAGGCTCCATACGGAGTGTTGAGTAAGCAACATGGCTTGCCGAGAAGCATACCGGAACCAGAATGTTAGTCACTTCACTACGCTTTGGCAGCATTACACGGTAAGGAATCTGATATGGGTTTACCTTAACCTGCATATCTCCCTCATTGAGTACATGTCCTGTTGAAGTTGCATATCTTTGCACATTATGCGAATCACTGTTATATGAACCCATTCCAACTGAATCAGACTTAGTAAGATTTTTCTGTATATCATTCTGGGTCATTACATATTCGCCTGTCATACGTTTTGCTTCACGGATATAAAGCTGATACGGCCAGTTGTTGTTATCCTTGAATTCATCCTTTGCCAATCCCCACTTGCTGGCATCCTGTCTCAGCTCTTTCGGAACCTGGCTGTCGTTTGCCAGGAAATACAGAAAACCTTGGATATAGTTTTTATGCGCATTACTGATATCCTTCCTTGTTTTGTAGTCAGCCTCAGGATAATCCCAGCTTCCTCCTATATAGTCAGTGGAAAACGGCCCGTTATTATTTAAGTCGCCTTTACTATTTGGAAGCGGACTGATCCAGGCAACATCCTTGAAGGAAATATTCCTGTTTTTTTCTGACTTCTTAACTACATTAATCCACTCAATCAGCAGCTTATACCTCCCCGGATCATACTTGTCGGGTTTGGGAAATGGAGCCCTGTTTGACGCAGCATTCGTAAGGCAAAGACGGTAGTTGTAAGCCTGAACCTTTTTGTCTTCTGATCCGATTTTTCCTGGTTGTACATCCAATATTTCAGGGAAAAGCATTTTTTGCTTGTCATAAGCAGATACCTTATACTTAAAGTTGTGAGTACGTGTATAAGGTCTTACACCGGCAAGAGACTCACTGTAGGTAGAAGTGCCTTCACGGCCCCAGGTATAGGAAACGCCTGATTTTGCCATCAAATCCCCTTCGTAGGTACAGTCGACAAATATATCGGCTTTAAAAGCGGTATGGTTTTCAGTATGTATCTCAGTTATTTTTGTTTCTGCTTTTTTGACTCCGTCCTTTTCCTTGAGTCTGTGATGCAGATAAACCTGGACGCCTGCTTCTTTTACCATATCATTGAATACTTTTTCTGCTATATGGGGTTCAAAATACCAGCTTATATCCTTCTGATAGTATTTGCCGACTCTGGTGAAAAATTCTCTGGAAAGACCCCCGATTAAGTAATCTTTACCTTTGTCAGTTGCACCAAGACCCCCGGATACCATTCCCCCCAGATGACTTTCAGGCTCTAAAAGTGCCACGGACAATCCTTCTCTGGCTGCAGAAACGGCGGCTATGACTCCTGAGGCAGTCCCGCCGTACACAACCACATCAAATTGGAGCTGATTAATAATTACTTTTTTTTCCGTATCCGAGTTTAAGGGGAGTATATTGCTGAAAATTAAAGTAATAGCTATAAGTACTAAAGATGTTGTTTTTACTATCACAGGTTTATAGTTAAAATGGCTTTTATAGTTTGTTTCAAATATCTTAGGCATAAGTTGACTATATTCCTCCCAGGTATGTGGATTCCAGGTTTTATTATAAGTGTAAAACTTACAAAATTCAACATATGTTATAATATGTTTTATAAATCGGTTTGCACTTAAACAAGGTTTTACTGCAAGTTATATGCTCTTTATTTTATCTTTGAGATGAGTTATTATAAATAAATATCAGATAGAAAGAATAAGTGAGGTCAAGATGAGTATTCTGAATGTAGAAAATGTAAGCCATGGCTTTGGAGCCAGAAAAATACTTGAAAATGCATCATTCCGCCTTCTGAAAGGAGAGCATGTAGGACTGGTAGGGGCTAATGGTGAAGGAAAATCCACCTTTTTAAATATAATAACCGGAAAGCTGATGCCTGATGAGGGAAAAGTAGAGTGGTGCAGCAGAATCACAACAGGTTATCTGGATCAGCATACACTTCTTACAAAAGGGAAAACCATAAGAGAAGTTCTGAGAGAAGCGTTTCAGTACATGTTTGATCTGGAAAAAGAGATGCTGGATTTGTATGAAAAGATGGCTGAGGCATCAGAGAGTGAACTTGCGGTTATGATGGAGGATGTAGGTGAAATACAGAGTACACTGGAGCATAACGGCTTTTATATTATTGATTCCAAAATAGAAGAAGTGGCAAACGGACTGGGGTTGGGTGATATCGGACTGGACAGGGATGTGGCGGATTTGAGCGGAGGTCAGAGAGCAAAGGTCTTGCTGACAAAACTGCTACTGCAGAGTCCTATGATTCTGATCCTGGACGAGCCTACAAACTTCCTTGATGAAAATCACATATACTGGCTGAAAAACTACCTGAAAAATTACGAAAACAGCTTCATACTGGTGTCGCATGATATTCCGTTCTTAAATGAGGTAGTGAATGTGGTATACCATGTAGAGAATGCCATTCTTACAAGGTATTCGGGAAACTATGATCAGTTCCAGCTGATGTATCAGCTTAAAAAACTTCAGAATCAGCAGGCATATGAAAAACAGCAGAAGGAAATCGAGCGCTTGGAAGATTTCATAGCAAGAAATAAGGCAAGGGTTGCAACAACAAATATGGCAAAAAGCAGACAGAAAAAGCTTGATAAAATGGATTTGATAGAAAAGACCAGGGAAAAGGTCAAACCTGTCTTCAAATTTAGAGAAGCGAGAACTCCGGGAAGGTTTATATTTCAGGCAAGCAATCTGGTCATCGGTTATGATGAACCGCTCACAAGTCCTTTAAATCTGATCCTTGAGAGAGGAAAGAAGGTGGCAATAAAAGGTGTCAATGGTTTGGGCAAGTCTACATTGCTGAAAACGCTGCTGGGGATACAAAAACCTGTATCTGGGGAAGTGAAGCTTGATGAATACCTGTATCCCGGATATTTTGAGCAGGAATCCGGCAGATACAACAGCAATACTGCAATGGAGGAAGTATGGAACGAATATCCAGGGATGGGTAATGCAGAAGTGCGTGCCGCTCTTGCTAAGTGTGGGCTGACCAATGAGCATATTACAAGTCAGATGGTGGTTCTGAGCGGTGGAGAGAATGCAAAGGTCAGATTGTGCAAACTAATGCTGAAGGATGTTAATTGGCTGGTGCTTGACGAGCCTACTAACCATCTTGATGTAGATGCGAAGGAAGAGTTGAAAAAGGCTCTGAAGGAATTCAAGGGTACAGTTGTTCTTGTAAGCCATGAACCTGAATTCTATGAAGATTGGGTCACAGATGTGTGGAATGTGGAAGACTGGACGACAAAGATAGTATAGAACAAGGCTCCTGAAATTCAGGAGCCTTGTTTGTTATTTTTGGGTGCCGGAAGTCTTTGAGGAATCAATTATATCCTTTATAGTGACCTCCGGATTTCTGTATCTTTTTCTTTTAGAAGTACTTCTGCCGAATTCTATAGCCTGCTTTGGACACCACTGGATACATGCAAGACACTGCTCGCAGGAATCTTTCCATTTGGGTCTGCCATGCTGCATTTCTATATTGTCTACAGGACATACTAACTCACAAGAACCACAGCTGTTGCAGTTATCTTTTGTCCAAAACTTTTTGCCATCCTTGTAAAATTTATTTGAGCGTTTGTAGACTACAGGAGAAAGGAATTTTAAGTATTCCTTAGGTCCCTTCTCAATCCCTGTATCCTTTTGTTCGTTTACTATTCTTACTATTTTGTCTATTTTACGTTTTTCTTCTTTGAATTGACGTTCTTGCTCTTTTGGCTCAGTTGGGTTGTATACCGGTATATAGTTTTCCGGTAATAAAATCTTGAAGCCTGATGCCAGAGAGGCCCCCTTTTTTTTCAACAGACGTGATACCTGGCCGAGAGCATCTCCGGCGGAGCCTCCGAAGGTAGCTACTGCGAATATGTACCTTACATTAGTCAGGTCGAGCTTTTCTATAAATTTGGCTGCTATCAGGGGTATGCCCCAATAATACACAGGTAGCACAAAGCCTATGCATTCGCTGTTTACTTGATAATCCTCCTCCTTTACCGCCTTAGCAATAGAAACTATGGCCGCATCCTTCATTTTGGATGCTATATCGCGAGAGACCATAAGGCAGTTTCCTGTGCCAGTAAAATAGTAAATTGTGGTTCTCATAAAAATCACTTACCTTTCCATAACTTTTATTGGTTATTAACAAAAATAAATATGCCTTACCGGATCAGCTTTTTAATAAAAAATAAAGGATAAACCATCAAAAACAGATTCGGTATCCACCAGGCAGGGTCAAATTCTTGCTTTATTGCCCAGAATGCAATAGCCTGAAGCCCCGAGCAGAAGGTCAGAACCAATGAACAAAGGGCAATTGTCTTCCACTTGGAACATTCCCTTTTATATAGCATTATGCTTGTAATACCTGTTGCAGATATCAACAGATCCAGTGGAAGAAAAGACCAGTTCCATGCTATTAAGTTGGGGTTGCTGTAATCGTTGAATAAAAGTGATTCCGGTATCAGATGAAATAGTGTGGCAGACCAGTAGAATATGAAACTTATATCAGTTAGCAGCATAAAAACACCTAAAAGCTTAATCCCTTTTATTTTCATTAAAATGTCTCCCTTATATTAGTGTTTTGTTTGTTAATTCGATAAGTATCGAAATATAGCTTAAAAAATTATTTATTTCGCAGCGTCATCAGTTTTTTTACTTCTTCAACAACTTCTTCATTAACTCTGCATACAACATATTTTCCTCTTTTTTCCGTAAAAATTAATCCGGCGTTTTCCAACTCTTTGAGATGATGGGATATCGTAGGTGCTCCAATCTTAAAACAGTCCATAATATCAGAAATGAAACACTCACAACCGGTATCAAAACTGGCTTCATGTTTTTTTACTATGTTCATGTAAAGTTCCAATCTGTTGGAGTTGGAAAGTGCTTTAAATATTTTTGAGTATTTCTTTGTATCCATAACTGTTAAACACAACTTTCTTATAGTTATTTGTAATTATATAGTATGTTCTGAGTATACAAAGCTCTAATAATTAGAGCCTTATACCATAACATACTCAATAAATGATTTTGCAACACTATACTTCGATAAGTATCGAAATGATTATATAAAATAAAAGTAAATTATGCAAGTGTTTTTCTATAATACTTAATTCCACTAATAAAAAACCATTGTGAAATAACTCGTCGTTTCTTTGGCCTTTGTACCGGAAATTCTGTCTGAATTGCTGTGTTCCAGCAGTGAAAACCTGTCTGCATTTAGGGTATTCATTGCTGATAATAAAGTTATTATTGAAGGAGGGGAGTCCATATTATCATTGTTCATTTGCCGGATCTGCTTCAAATCCCTTTTCTTTATTGCCTCCAGTGAAATATCGTCCATTTTATCAGCAGCTTCACCGGTCAGATAATGGGAGAAATCCACTGATGCCAAAATCAAGTATCTCTTCCCGGTAACAAGATGTGAAATATAGCCTCCGAGTTCTATAGAGTTTTCCAGGCTGTAATCACCATGTAACAGTATGGGGATTACCTTGCAGTCAGGCATATAGTACTTTATATAAGGGATGAGAGAGGAAATGGAATGTTCCTCCTCTAATATTTTCCTGTTCAATCCTGCCCCTTTTTCAGAAACAAGGCTTTTAGCCATAGTAATGTCGGCGGTCAGCAAACCGTAGGGAGTTTCCCAACTGCTATAACAGGTACTTACTTTATAATCACCGACATTCTTATGGTTAGGTGCAAGGATTATTAAAAGCTCAGGGGTTTCCCGGGATACAGTCTTGAAGAAGGAGGCTATCAGGTCATCTGCCAAGAGGTGATGAGGTACTATACCTCCTTTTATATCAAAATCTTCAAACTTCCTTTTGTCTGCAAGGCTTATTGATCTCTTGAAACTTTTTTCAATATAGTATCTGCATTTGATATTTTCATCATATCCTAGCTCCCTATTATGAGTTTTCTGAACTGTTTGATGACTGCATGAAGACAGGAATGCTATAAATGTAATTATAATCAATAATATTTTTCTCATGTTACCCCATCCGGTATTATTTTAGTAGTACTATACTAAAAAGGAAAAACAAAATAACAAAGTACTATTAGTTTTAAGTGATGCACTGGTTCGAAGGAAGCCTGCAATTAAAATCAACCAACACTCAAGTTAAATTCAATTGATGATTTTTATCTGCTGCTTGTCTGTGAAACCTGTAGTGTCGCTGTCATAATGTTTTATTAATGCATTATCTGCTGTGAATGTACCCGGACAGACTGCTCTGGCGTAGTATGTGATGTATTTTTCTTTGGCTGAAAAGTTTGTGTTGTTTTTACCGTAGTAGTAGCTGAACACTACCTTTTGACCGGTTACCCCGCTTGGATACCACTTTTTATCATCAAAGGGGTCTCCTTCTACGAATCTGAATCCGGCAGGGAGAACATCAGTTATTTCATAAAACCCGTCAGGAGCATTTTCAGTAAATTCAGGGTGAATTGTTATTTTTACTAAATCCGACCGGCTAAATTCTGTTTTGTCTGAAGTGTCTGCACTATAGCTTCTCTTCAGTTCAATCATGTTGCCGGGGGCTGCCATCAGGTCTTTCACAGGTCCTGTGTAGCTTGAAGTTACAGCAATATCGCCTGATATGTTGGAGAACTTTATTTCTTCAAGTTTATCCTTTGTTAAAGTGAGTTGATATGTCTGTTGTTTTTCAAGGATTACCTCTTTTGCAGTACCGTCAATTACATAACTGAACTTACATGTTGGGAGAGGATCAGGTACAAAATTCGATACCAGCATCAGTCCTTCTAGATTTGTTAATATATCCCCAGTGGAATTATCCTTTACATACTTGTATAAACTGAATTTTTCAGGAGCATTTATTTTCATTGCTATCACAGAGCATAGTGCTGTAAGTTCAGTGCTGCTATCCCTTGTGCTTCCGCTATCGATAAATGTATAGGGTTCAGCGCTCTTACCGTTTTCATTGATTACCTTGGTATAAATCATTTCTGCTGCCGAATAGTCCCCGATTTCGCTCAAGGCTATTCCCAGATAGAGTTTTTCTTTAATGCCTATACCGGTAGATTCAAGGAGGCTTTGAATATCGAGTAATACCGGCTCACCCAAGGAGGCCAAACCCCAGTAGGATGCAGCTACATCTTCAGGTGTTGAATCTTTATTATCCAGTATATTATAGAAATAATATTTTAAGGCATTGGTGTCAAAGCAGTCTTTTGCCACAGAGCACACTTTTGCTGAAAGCTCAGGATTGCTGCTGTCATAGCTGAGCAGAGCTATACCGCCGTCAGCAGTCTGGTGTTTTCCAAAATCTAAGTCTTCATCCTCATTCACAAGCCAAGGATTCTCTTCTCCATAGAATTTCTTTATGAACGCTTGAGAAATTTTTCTGGAGAGTTTCTGATCTACCCGCTCACCCCAGGCGTAAATCAATGAATTGAGGGTATCATAAAGGAATGAGGCTTTGTTATTATAGAAAGTCAGTCTTGTAAGGGATTTTCCCCCTTCAATTTTCGTGTCGTCTTTGAGCTTATAGCTTTTGCTCCTGGATGCCTCAAGTATATTATCAACCACACTGAAGGTTTTCTGTATCCCGTCTTTATAGCTGCCATATGTTGCAGTTACGGTAACAGAATAATTTCCTGTATCCAATTTACCGAGGGAAATCCCGGCAAATTCGCCTGAGGGTGCTTTCAGGGTAAAGTCTTTCTTGTTTCCTTTTTCATCTTCAAGTATCAATTTGTAATCTATATTACTTCCGGTTTTCAGCTCTGTACCGAAGGATCTGGCGGTAATGTACGGATTATCTCCGGTTAAGAATATATTGTTGAATATGATGTCCGTAAAGAATGGCAGGCTGGCAGATATATTGATTTTTCCGCTTCCGGCCTTTATGTCATCGGTAATACCCTGATATGTGATTCTCCAGGAAGTAAGATTGTCAGGAAGCTTAAAGCTTACTCTCGCTTTACCGTTTCTATCAGTTTTAACGGAGCTGAAAAATGCAGTATCCTTGAATTTGGACCTTATCACAGGTTGATCTCCGCCTTCACCGCCTTCCTCGGCAGTATTATTCCTGAGGTTCGGGTATAGCGGTGTATAGGACACATAGTCGGAAATAAGTCCTACAGGAAGGTTATAGCTGTAAAGATCACCCAGAGTATCTACATATTGGTCCTGAAGCGCAAAAAATGCTTCATCTACCAGACTTAAGTTTACAACAGAGATACAGGGCTTATCACTGTTATCTTTTACGTTAACCTCAAGCTGTACAGTATCGCCGGGCCTATAACTTTGCTTGTCGTGTTTGATAGTGATTTTCAGAGTTTCCTGCTTATAGTCATACTTAAATCTCTTGACTCCTGCATTAAAGATATTGGTTCCGTCGAAATATACTGCCTGGACATAAACATTTGGTATCATGCTTTCATTGAAGTCAAAGGAATAACTGTTTCCTTCCAGTATTTCATAATCTAACAGGCCGTTTTGCAGAGTCAGATACAAGCATCTTGATTTTGGGCCGGGAGGGTTTTCAGTATTTCTTTTTACGTTGAGAGATACTTTGTCTCCTTTTTTATAGAATTCTTTTTGTTCAGCATTCTCAAGTTGATACTCTCTCTGGAGGGAGTAGAGATTATATTCGTTATCGAAATAATAGGTCTGTTCCTCAAGTATTTCCCTTTTTTTTGAGTCAAAGCCAGTAACTGTTATCTTGTAGCTTCTGCCCTTTTCAATTGGGAAATCGAAAGTATATTTTCCGGAGGATGTAGTGAAATCAATAGATTTTACAAGGGTGGACACTTTGTAATAATCATACGTCTTGCCTGTTTTTTTGTTTATGAAGTCATAGTAGGTTCCAGTCTCGGTTTTCTCCCAGTGTTCTTCGGTTATGGCGGCCTTTAAAGCTGCATTTACAGGAGCACCACGGAATTTATCAGGATTGTAGCAGTCAAAATCCTCATAAATTCCAGCCAAATCTATAAGACTGGATTTAACATCTACCGAGGCCAAACCTTCTTTCTTTTTTGCATCTATTTGAATCATAGTATCTTTCGGGAAAAACCATATATTGCTTGATGCTGCTACCTCCTGCTCTTCTGAATCTGCATTGTTTACACGCATATAGAGGCTTTCCGGTCTCCAGGAGGTAGTGCCCAGGCTGGGGGTTGCAGTAAATACAGCCTTTCCATTTTTGTCACATCTCAGCTTTCCTTCAGCTGTAGAGGTGGTATTACTGCTATATTCAAGGTTCAGACCCGATACGGGAGTACCCTCAAAAAAGCTTGCCTGAATATCAAAATTCAGATTTTCCCCTGCAAAAACAACTTTCCTGGATGCCTGCAATTCTATTCGGTAGGCAGGCTTTGTATATTGCCTGATTTCAAATTGAGCAGAAGATAAGACAGTATTGTTATAGACCAGGTTTACGTCATAATATCCTGTACTTAGATTGGAAAAATCCAGTTTTCCTTCAAAAGTACCGAATTCATTCAGTGCTACATCTTGTGACTGTATTACACTGGTCTCATCACTGTTTGCATAGTAGTAATTTTGCGGTATAAGCTGCAATTTAGCTTCTGTTACCGGATTTTTCCTGTCACGTGGTTTTACAATTCCCCATATGTTTACTGAATCTGTCGGAAGATACAAGCCTCTATCGGTATATAAATATGTCCAATAGGAATTATTCGGACTGTCGTTGTAATTTTCGATATAGCCGTCACTGTTATAATATCTGTAGTCATAGTCGTAATATGAATTTATGCGTGCTATGAAAGCAGGACTTTTACCACTCACAATTTTCATAAAGAAATGGCTGCCGGTCACGGGAAGGGGTAACTGGCCGGGAATTATGGCTATTCCGTCATTGCCGGTCTTTACCTGCTGTACTCCTGCGACTTGTACAGTAGCTCCTTCTATAGGGCTACCTGTTGCTGAATTGTTTACCCATGCAAGGGTTTTGTCCTTCAATACAGAAACGTATACTGAAGCATTATTTACCTGCAGGTGAGTCTGCTGTCTTATATTGTTCAGTGTTGAGCTTATAAGGTAATATCCCTCTTGAAGAGTAGAAGGGAGTGCTAGGTAATGTGGATAATTCCAATCAACACCGTTACCGCCTGTTAATATTTTCGTACTAAAGGAAATGACTTTTTCCAGTTTTGATGTGTCGAACTTAATCTTATCATTATCCATATATGCCCAGGTTGGAAGTGAATCATATTTTTGAAGATTTTCTACGAAGCTATTTTCATCCGGGTATTTAAAGATTTCTATACTTGCTTCACTATTCTTTAAGTTTTCACTTGCGTATATTTCGAAAGTAGGTGTCACACTGGAGGTAATATTGTATAGAGTGTCGGAAAAAGAGAAGAAGTCTTCACTAGGTGGTTTTTGCGGGCTTTCTGTCTGAAACTGAAATACGTAGTCTTCCTGTATGGTTTCGTCACTGTTTTTCAGTCCCAACCCCTTTTTAATTGTTACAGTATAAACAGTATTTTGTTCTAGCCTCTCAGGAACAAATACTGCTGTTTTTTTATGATATTCAAATTTTCCCTTTGTATCAGGTGAGATTTTAAAGAATTTGTCCAGACTCTCTACATTTTCATAATTGAAAGAAATCTCGATACCGGTGTTTGCAGGAACAGAGGTGCCCTTATCTCTGGGAAGCGTCCTCATTACTTTAAAAGTCTTTTTGGTTTGAAACGCCCACGAACGTTTTTTCAAAGAATCAGAGCCGGATACTTCGAATCTGTATATTTTATTTGGTTCCATACTGGTATTAAAATCTACTAAAAATTCTTTTTCTGATTTTCTTTCGAGTTTATAATTCTGCTTTGGGGTGATATTGAGGGCGGACCTTATGGTCGATTCGGAATAGTTTTCCTTACACAGGACCTTAAAGCCCGATTTCAAGTCCACTCCTGCACTATCGGAGACCAGGGGCACTATGTTTATGTTTTTAAGGTTCAGTGTTTCAATGTTTTTTCCCGCTGATACCTGAGTTGTATGTCCTGTAAGTAAAAATCCCGCAGTGATTACGGCTCCAAGTAAAATTACAAAAGATACTATCAGTGTTATGAAAAGAGGTTTATTTTTATATATATCTTTGACCTTCATATCTTTGACTTCCCTTCTTTAATTGCTGTTACACACTTTCTTACATTATATCAAAGTCCAGGTAGAAAATGTAATTAATAAAGTGTTAAAATGACAAGAGGAATATATAGTACGATATAAACTGCAGGTAAGTTGTTTGTTTTGATATTATGGAAGAATAGAAAGAAAAAAGCTTAATCTTCAATGCATTTTCTTAGCTAAAAAGCAAATTTGAAGACAAGCTTTTACCTATTGTTTTAGTTTGTATATTAGGCTGTGCTTTTTATTTGTTTTGAATCAGCTTATATTATAGCTAGCACTGAAGCCGGCATCGAAGCTGATAGAGTTATGTGTAATCACACTGCCTTCTGCCTGTACCCATCCATTGGCTTTTGCCCAACCTGAAGCAAACAGGATTTTGTTGGTTTTACCCGTGTTTGTCCACTGCCAGGAAGATGAAGAAGAAGTATCTGAAGCTTTTTTCAATATGTCCGAATTGCCGTCGAATAAATCTCCTGTTAAAACTACGGCTTTTGTTTCAGTAGAGCTGGGCACGTCAAAGTTGAATTTTACCGAAAGGGTTTTTCCGGGTGGAACAACGACAGGGAAAGTATCTTTTCTCTGTATGGGTAGATTGCCGTCAGGTCCGTATTTGCTCTGGAAAAAAGTAATGGCCGCCTTTCTGCCGTTTTCTTTTAGAGCTTTTATTTGCTCCGGTGTAAGATTGAAGTTAATAGCACTGACATCCGCAGGATCAATAAATACCGTTCTTGAAGCATTGCCTTCTCTGAAGCAGTATTCATATGAGACATTCATGAACGCTCCCAGAACACGCCCTATATGTTGAGCAAGATTGTTATCTGCGCTTCTCTCAGGCCATAGTACGGAGGATGCTGTAGAAAGTATAAAGCCAAGAGTACATTCGGGATTGGTTATTGAGTCAAATATTTCTATAGGGTAATTGTACATTGTTCCTCCATCGACAAAGAGGTCTCCGTTATAGGTCATAGGATAGAAAAAGAAGGGAATTGCCATTGAACATCTTACAGCAAGGGTTACAGGCATGTCAGGAGTGTTGATATGGTTTGCGACAAGGGTTTTTCCATAGTTAGAATTACATAGCATCAGGTGTAGTTCCTTGCCTGTCTTGTCATAGAGCTGCTTAAATGTAATGTCTCCTGGCAGTTTTTTACTTTCAAAACATCCCTTAAGCCAGTTAAGAAAGGCTATACCTTGGAAAAGCCCCATATGTGCCTTTTCGGGGTCAAGTATCAAGCCTTTGCTCCATATTACTTTAAAAATATCCCATATATCTATACTCCCGCCGATTATTTTACCTATCCTTTCCAATTCTTTGATAATATCATCTGTATTGCCTTTTTCCGGATCAAGGAATTTCATGAATGAGGTAGGCAGGTTTTTCTCAATATCATCCGTAGACATTCCTATTGCCAGCAAAGCTGCCGTTATTGCTCCTGCACTCGCTCCAGCGTATCTCTTGATTTTTTGGCTGACACCCATTTGATCCAGAATTCGGAGAACACCTACATAGGCAACACCTTTAGTTCCTCCGCCTGAAAACACTAGATTTTCGATTTTATCAGGTACAGGTGCGGGCATATTGAAGGCATCATTTAGCAGATGTCCGGTAGTTTTAAAAGTGATACCTGAATTGTTAAATTCCATCCGGGTTTCCTCCTTTAGACAAAATTAGATATAATTTTACAATAATATATAATTATATACAAATATACTTACTAAATCTACCTTATATTCTAAAAAATATATGGCTTTATTTTTCAGAGTTGTATTATGTAAGCTTTCAAACAATACTATTTTATAATATAATAGGATTATTGCTTTGATAAATATGGAATGAATCTCTCGTCTGTGGAAAAAGGCCGGGAGAGTCATACTACTGATAAATCAGACATAAAGGAGATTGGCTGAAAAATGGGCAAGACATTAGTACTGACGGAAAAACCCTCAGTGGGGCGTGATATAGCAAAAGTATTGAATTGTAATCAAAGTGGCAACGGGTACATTGGAGGAGCAAAATATATAGTTACATGGGCTTTGGGACACTTAGTCACACTTGCTGACCCTGAAGTTTACAGTGATAAGTACAAGTCGTGGAATTTAGAAAGTTTACCCATGGTGCCTGATAAGATGAAATTGGTAGTTATAAAGGAAACAGGCAAACAGTTTCATGTAGTACAGGGGCTTATGAAACGGGATGACATAGATGAACTTGTAATAGCAACTGATTCCGGGAGAGAGGGAGAATTAGTTGCCAGGTGGATAATTGAAAAAGTAGGCTTCAGGAAGCCGATTAAGCGTTTATGGATTTCTTCACAGACGGATAAGGCTATTAAAGATGGATTTAGCAACCTTAAGCCAAGTAGAGAGTATGATAACCTATATATGTCTGCTCAAAGCAGGGCTGAAGCAGATTGGCTTGTAGGGCTGAATATAACAAGAGCCTTAACATGCAAATATAATGCGCAGCTTTCAGCGGGCAGAGTACAGACACCAACCCTTGCAATGATTGTGGACAGAGAAAACGAAATAAGAAGGTTTGTTCCGAGGGATTACTGGACGATAGGTGCAGCAGTAAATGGATTTAATGTTCAATGGCAGGATAAGGTTTCAGGGCAGACCAGGATATTTGACAAGGCAAAAGCCGATGGAATATTAGCTAAGACAGCAAACCAATCCGGAGAGATAGTAGAAGTAAGCAAAGATGCAAAAAAAGAATTACCGCCTCTCGCATATGATCTGACAGAACTGCAGAGGGATGCAAACAAAAGGTTTGGATATTCTGCAAAGAAGACTTTGTCTATCATGCAGAAGCTATATGAAGCACATAAGGTGTTGACGTATCCCAGAACCGACTCAAGGTACATTACAGACGATATAGTGCCTACGCTCCCTGAACGTCTGAAAAGCATAGCAGTAGGCCCATATGCTGAATTGGTCCGTAACCTGAACAGAAACAAAATCAGTGTTACCAAAAGGTTTGTAGATAACAGCAAGGTTACAGATCACCATGCAATTATTCCTACCGAGCAGTTTGTAAACCTTTCTTCATTAAATGCTGAGGAAAGAAATATTTATGATCTTGTTGTAAAGAGGTTTATTGCTGTATTGAGCTTGCCTTATGAATATGAACAGACAACAGTTAAAGCAGATATTAAAGACGAACTTTTCTATGCAAAGGGTAAGATAGTTAAATCCCTGGGATGGAAAGCTGTTTATGGTGGAGTGGGACAGATAGATGAGGATGAGGAGGACGATGAAAAAGATCAGTCTTTACCCGAAGTAAAAAAGGGGCAGTCTATCAAAATTCTTTCTGTAAAGTCCTATAATGGTAAAACCAAACCACCAGCACGCTATACGGAAGCTACTTTGCTATCCGCTATGGAGCATCCGGGTAAATTCGTAGATGACAAGGCTTTAAGGGAAGCGCTTGAAAATACCAGTGGACTTGGTACACCGGCTACTAGGGCGGATATTATAGAAAAGCTATTTGATACCTTCTATGTAGAAAGAAAGGGTAAAGAGATCCATCCAACTTCAAAAGGTATACAGCTAGTAGGTCTGGTACCAGATGAACTAAAATCACCTGAACTGACAGCCAAGTGGGAACAGCAGCTGCAAATGATCAGTAGAGGCAAAGCAAACTCAAAGGCTTTTATAGATGAAATGAAGAAGTATGCAGCAAAGCTTGTTTCCAATGTCATTGCTGCTACAGCAACTTATAAGCATGACAATATGACAAGGGAGAAATGCCCGGAGTGTGGCAAATATCTTCTGGACGTAAATGGGAAAAAAGGCAAAATGCTTGTTTGTCCTGACCGTGAGTGTGGATATAGGAAAGGTATTTCACAAGTGTCCAATGCAAGATGTCCTGAATGCCACAAAAAGATGGAAATCAGAGGTGAAGGAGAAAACAAGACCTTTTATTGTGCTTGCGGGTATAGGGAAAAGTTATCTGCCTTTACTAAAAGGAAAGGTGAGCAGGTAAATAAGAAGGAAGTATCTAAGTTTTTAAAGCAGCAGGAGGAAGATACCCAGATTAATTCTGCGTTGGCAGAGGCGCTGGCAAAGTGGGGAAAAACGGAAAAATGATCTGCCAGATTTCCGGATAATTGGCTAAAAAGCCAGATTGGATCTGATTTCCTGTACATTTCCGGAGGTTATGTAGGCAAAATCTTTATAGCCGGTAAACAAAACCTTATAAGAAGTTTTATTGTTGATTACTATCTTTTCAACCTTACTCTTATTTATGATATATGATTTGTGGCTTCTCAGGAATAATTGCTTGTTCAGCCTTGATTCTATTGTTTCAAGGCTTTCATACGTAAAATATTTGTTTTTTTGTGTGTATACTACAGTAATAGATTTTTCCCTGGTAACAAATATTATGTCGCTTTGAGTGACTATATTAATCTCGTCAGCATAAGGCAAGATAAGGCTTTCCAGCTTGTTTTTGTCTTTTAAACTTCTCTCCTGAATACTTTTTAGCAGATTGTTGATAGTTGAATATACCTTTTTTGTATCAAAGGGCTTGACTATAAAGTCAAACGGTTGTGCGGCAAAGGATTCGATTGCATATTCACTGTATCCTGAAATAAATACTACATACAAATCGGGAAAGGAATCCTTTATTATTTTTGCAGCATCAATACCATTTATTGTAGGTAAATTGATATCGCAGAATAATATTGATGGTTTTTTCTCATGTATTAGAGCGATACATTCTTCTCCATTGCAAGCTTCGCCGACAACTTCAATGGAATTGAAATTTGCCAGAATGGATTTCAGCATTTTTATTGTATATACATCATCATCACATATTATTAGTTTAGTCCTCATTTTTTTTGCCCCCATTTATTACTTTCATATCAGGCATGGTATTAAAGCTCAATATGCCTGTATTTGAAACAGCATCGTTTCTTTTGTTTTCTATTTTATAGGAGTAATCAAGCCCTGGAATAATATCGGTCAGAATAAAAGAATGCTCTCTCTTGCTTTGGCTGCTGCCCACTTTTTTCATATCGGTATCATTTGTCCAATAATATAATTCACTGCTGCATTTGTTATCTGTGAGCCACATGATTTTCAGCTCTGACGGACTTAATACTGTTAATTTCGGCCCATTTACAATTTTTAAATTACCCGTGTCAGTTGTGAAGCATAAATCATCGATTGCCATGTGATATGAATCCTTGGTTGCCATCTTAATGTTGTAATTATAAACAGTTCCTGGTAAAAGATCAGTAAGCAGATACCTATGCTTTTTATAGAAATCCTGACATGACAATACCTGAAGCGCCTGGCCAGGGTAGCTGAAAAATACTTTGGAAGATGTATCAACATCGGTTTCCCATTCCAGCAGCACTTCAGTAGGTGATATGTTCTTAACTGCAGGCAAGCTTGCTTTTCCGCTGCCGGCTTTGTAAATAAAGGAGTAATAATCACTTCTGTAGTTGATTTGATTACATAGGATAGTGTAGTTGTACTCCTTGCCAGCTGTCAGACCATTTATGCAGAATGAATGCTTCTTCACCGGCTCTTTGTCTTTTTTCAGGGCTACAATACTACTACCTGATTTTACTTCCATATCCGTTACGCAATCCGTCCCGGTTTCATAATATATAATTGCTCTGTTTCCAAGCAGTGATACGGCATAAACCTTACTAATCATACTGTTGGTTGGTGTTGCTGTTGTAAAAAAGTTGCTTTTGGCTTTGGTTCTATAGGTTGAATAATTAGAATAGCAGCTTATTGAATATATATATTTTGTGTCAGGCAGTAAATTACTTAACCTTACACTAAATGACTTTTGAGGCAACAGACCCTGATATACTTCAACATTTGATGTTTCAGTTCTGTACCAGATTTTATAGCTGCACTCGAAGTTGGTTTCCCATGAGAGCTCTATGTCGCTTGATGAGATATTCCTTACATTTGGCCCTGTAACAATTGTCAAGGCTTTCTTTGTACTAAACGAAAATTCTCCTTTTTCTGAACTACCAAATTCATTGCTGCTTTTTACTCTTACGATATATGTTTTATCAGGTAAAAGCCCATCTAAAATTATAGAATGTGATGTAGAATAACTTTTGTCAGTCATTGTGGTATTTCCGGTATTTTTATCACCCGCAAGCCTGAAAAAAACCTGGCTGTCACCCGGAATATTGGTTGTCCAGGTAATTGTCGCACTGCCTGATGTAATGGCAGATACTTCAGGTATAGAGGAAATTACTATTTTTCTGTTGGAGTAGTTAATAATATTTAGTGATAATGTCATACAAATAACTATTATACAAAAGAGAAACAAGCATACTTTAATCAATACCGGTTTCATATCAATCCTACCTTTAATGCTGTATAATCTTACTGGTTTCCAGTTGCTTAAGAAACAAAGGTTTTTATACTTGATTTTAGATGGTACGACTCTTTGGTCAGATTTCCGACATAGAATTCATATTTAACACCCTTTTCCAGATTATCGAGCGTAAAAGAATGATGTTTTTCAAAATTTTTATTCCATATGCCGGTATATCCTCCTCCGGCTTTTCTGAATACGATATATGATTTGGTTTTTATATTGGTAGACCATTGGATTTTTAGTTTACCTGAAGGGTCGTTTACTACAACAGGTTCGTCAAGTATTCTATATTCTGATTTTGGTGTATTAAAGGAATTCCCTTTTACATATCCGCTAAAATCCTTTTCACTGCACAGTATTTTATAAGTGTACTTCATATCAGGGGTTAAACCGGTTAATATAAACGAGTGGCAGCGGGTCTTTGTGCTGCCTTGAATATGTTTTTCAATATCATACTTGTTTTTATAGAGTAAAGAGGCAGAGCATTCAATATCAGTACTAAATTCTATTTTTACCTTGGTTGATGAGATGAGTTTTGTTTTTATATCGCTTATATTTATATCAGGGAGATTTTTTTCCTTTTTTATCTTGTAGTAGTAGGAGATATCCTGTCCGGGTATTTTTTTTATTATCTTATAGGGAGAAGTAACCGCCTCCCTTGCATACTCAATTTTTTTATCAGATGATTCTGAAGCCTTATTCATGGTTTTAAAGGTGTATACGCCTGTTTTGGCACTGCTTCCCAGCAACTCGCAAGAGATATCAAAGCTGTATGATGTACCGGGCATCAAATCCTTTAGAGTGACTTTATGATGATTTTTAGGAATTGAGGTAGTAATTATCTGGTGATTCAGCATGTCTTCGGTCCAATACTTAAAGCGGGATTGGCTTTCGAGATCGGTTCCCCAGTAGATATCAACTTCTGTGGGAGAGCTATGATATATTACAGGATTTCTGGTGATGCTGAATTTATCCGGTGTAACAAACCGCATTCTGCTGCATCGCGTCTGTCCGGATTCGTTGATGCTTTCGACATAGAATACATAGGTTGCACCTCCGTCCAGACCTGTAATTGTAACTTCATGGTCTGTCTCAGGCCGAATTTCACTGGCCTTTTTATAGTTGAGAGAATAATCAGTAACGGGAGTATAGTAAACATGACCGATGCTTTTTACATCAGTTGACCATACAATGGTTGCAGAGTTGGCTTTGATTTCCGAAATCTTTGGGGGGGTGATAACGGTTATTCTCTTTGCAGTAAACGAAATCAAACTTATGGAACCTATAAGACTTACTGCAATTGTTACTAAAATCACCAGGTTGATTACTACAAAATCTTTTTTCAACATCTTCTTCCTCTCAGGATAGTACTCTTTCATTACTTTCTTCTATAGTGGTTATTGGCAAGGTTACAACTGTTTTGACAAAGGATTCTTCATTTGTATTCATATCTATGGTTCCTTTGTATTTCTTAACAAGGCTTTTAGTGATATAAAGGCCGAACCCCCGTTTTCTATTATTTTTTGTTGAGCTTCCAGGTGCAAACAGATCAATGCCGTTTGGCAGGATACCTTTGTTTTTGATCTCCATATAAAAAACTCCATACGACTGATCAATAACAATGGAGATTTCTTTTTCTGGAAGGGTATCTACAGCATCTATGGCGTTATCAATTAAGTTGCCCACTATCTTGCACAAATCCCAGGGTTTTATGTTAGATATTTCAGATGTTCTGGATTTTATATCTATTTGCATTTTTATTCCCTTGTTTTCACAAACAGAATACTTTGCTTTTATTAGTGCGCCAACAGCATGAGGCTTTATGGTAGCCAGTTCGTACAACTCGTTTACTTCCTCTACTATACCGGATATATATTCGTGAATGCTGTTGAATTCACCCATTTTACTGAGTGAGTAAATAGTATGCAGGTGGTTCATGTGATCATGCCTCTGAGCTTTGATCGTATTTACAAGTTCAATTATGGAATCATCATATGTTTTTTTCATCTGCTGTTCGTAATTATCGGTATACAGCGTATATGTAATAAAAATCGACATGCATATCGGTATAAAAAGGGAGAGGATTAAAGTGAAAAATATACAGTTGTGTAAAACCTGTGACTCTATTCCCCAGAATAAGATTTCATTATTCAAAGAGTTGGCAAAAAACTTGTACAATACTGCTGTTAATATAATTATTGCCTGTATCAGCTCCAGATACATGATTAAAGCATATTTCTTTTTATTCAAGTTACCACCCCAGTGATGTTGCGGAATAATGTAAGATTCTAGATAATATGTAATTTACAATAAATTATACCAAGAATATTTTCAATAATCCAGATGGAATTTTCAATAAATCAAAATCCATTTATGGAATAAAATGGTTGATTAAGGAAGAATTTGATGAAATAATGTGTTTCAGAGTAGAAAAATGTTTTTAGGGTTCTTTTGTACGTTGATGAAATACTTTGGGGGTGCGAATGCTTTATGGAATCAAAAGTTCTTCTGGTAAAGGCAGACAGAGAGCCTGTAAAAGGGGTAGTAAGCCCAAATCCGAACCAGATATATAAAAACACCAGGATTTCAATAGAACACAGGAGATTACAGGAACTGGACCCGGACGAAATCAGAGTAGAGATGCTTTATATAGGCATTTGCGGAACTGATGTGCACCTGACAACAAATGATCCTGAGACAGGGTATATATGCTGCTCTGCTCCCTTATCCATACCGGAGGAAGGAAGGAACATAGGACATGAGGGTGTGGGAAGAGTTATTGATGTAGGTTCAAATATAAAATTTCTGCAAAAGGGAATGTATGTAACATTTGAATCAATAATTGTATGTAATGTCTGTGATGTATGCAGAAAGGGCAAATTCAACCAGTGCAGGAACGCAAAGCTTCTCGGACTTGAGAAGGACGGGCTGCTCGGAACTGTTGTGGATGTGCCTGCAAAGCTTGCACATAATGTATCGGAATATATAAAAACTGAAGATGACCTTATTGCCGCAACATGTATAGAGCCGGCCGGAGTTGCTTATGTTGCATGTGAAAATGCCGGAATAACCGGGGGGGATATTGTCGTTGTTTTCGGAGCAGGACCTATAGGAGTGTTCGCTGCTATGTTGAGCAAAGCAGTGTTTGGTGCTTCAGAGGTACATGTGGTTGAGACCGTCAAGTATAGAAGGGATTTTGCTGCCAGATGGGCTGACAGAGTTTACAGCAGCGAGGAGTTTTTCAGCAATTGTCCGGAAAAAATTGATGCAGTTATTGAATGCTCGGGAAATCTGGACAACATTAGAAAGTCCTTCGGGCACATAAATGCTAACGGTCATGTGGTACTTCTTGCAAGGAGCGGTGTACCACTCGAAATAATCAATATTGACTATATGATTACCAATGAAATAAATATAAAGGGCTCCCGTGGGCATCTTTGCGGCGCTTTTAGCAGCATATTGAACCTCCACAGGTCGGGACGGATTAATCTGGGCGGTGTTGTTACCTGTGTTGTAGACGGGCTGGAGAATTTGAAAAATATGCTGGAAAGCAATGAAACGATAATGAAAGAAAACTGCAAGGTGGTTGTGGATCTTAAGCGAGATAGGGATGTGTAATCTAGGGAGACATAGAAAATTGGCTAATCAATTAATTAAGATATATTACTGGTTATTAACAATTACGAAAGGGGAAGATTATGGCTATTATTTATAAACCTTCTCAGGTGTTGTTAGACAAAACTATCGAACTACTAAAAAAGAATAGATATATTTCTGGAGATGTATATATAATACCTGATTCGAATGAACAACCCAAAAAGTATATATACTACCATGACCTGTTAGGACATATGGCAATGACTGCAGAGAAGGAAGTTGTAACCGAAGCGGTTCGACTACTTGCGGACACAGGGATAGAAATACCTGAAATCGAGCTGCTTAACCACAATGCAGATAAATTTAGAGATGAAATGAAAGAAAAGGTAAACAATGTACCATGGAGTCCTTTTAGTGCATCTGCTCAAAGATTTGTTTATATGCTTTCGTATATTAAGAGGCCTAAAAAAATGCTATGTATTGGAATAGGCGATGGGGGTATAGTACTTTTTTGGAATCTTGGCTTCTTGGATAGAAATAGTCGGAATGAAAGTGTTGATAGAATCTTGGGAATTGAAAACACTTCACTTAATATCGAAAAAGCTAAAGCGAACCTCAAGAAGGTTTTTATGACTAATAAAGTTGAGCTTTTAGATGATAGTGCTCTACAACACCTTGAGGATGACAGCTATGACTATGTATTAATAGATGCATATCTGAAAAGCAGTTATATAGATATAGTAAAAGACCTTTATCCTAAATTAAAAAAAGGTGGTTGGTTGTTGGCGCATGATGCAATCTATCCTAAATACCGTGCAAATATAGATGATTATCTGTCATTTGTCAGGGATAAGAAGAATTTTAGTGAAAGCATATGCTTTGAGTTTGATTCAAATGGACTCGAATTGTCAATAAAGTGACTGAGTTAACACTATATTAATTTGTACTTATGTGAGAGCACAGGTGTGTAAGGAGAAAACATGGTATGAATATGCAAACTAGTTTAACGAGCTTGATAATAAGTAAAAAGCTTGCAGAAAAATCTATAACTTTTATAAAAAATGACAGAAGTGAAAATCGTATATCATACAGCTTGATGTACAATAGGGCTGTTAACTGCCTGCATTATCTGCAATCAGCCGGGTTGAAACCAGGCTCCAAGGCTGTTCTCCACATTGAAGACGAGGAAAGATATATTTGCACGTTATGGGCTTGCATCCTGGGAGGAATAGTTTCTGTACCTTTTACAGTAGGAAATACTCATGAGCATATACTGAGGATAAGTAAAGTATGGGATGCTTTGGATGATGGATATTTCATTACGGATAATAATTCATATAACAATTTGATAAGCCTATCAGGGGAATCAGCATATAATTTTAAAAGCCGGTTAATGGGGAAAGTTATTATATCAGAAGACTTGGTAAAGGGAAATAAAATGGGAAGCATTTATTATCCCGACATAAACGATACTGCAATTATTCTGTTTACTTCCGGGTCTACAGGGGAACCGAAAGGTATAATATTGAGCCATAAGAATATCATTGAAAATATCAACTCAACAATTGACAGGCTTAAACTGACTTCAAATGATTCGTTCCTAAACTGGATGCCCCTTACTCATTCAGCAGGACTTACTCTCTTTCATTTTCCGTCTATACAAGCAGAGATGGATCAGTATATCATGTCAAAGAATCAGTTTGTTATAATGCCGCTGCTCTGGCTTCAAAAGGCACATGAGTATAAAGTAACATTTCTGTTTGGATCCAATTTTGCACTAAAACATTTTCTTGATAACGTTAAGGATGAAGAAATATTAGGTCTTGACTTGTCTTCTATCAGGGGAATAATTAATTCGGCAGAAACTATCTCTGCCAAAACTGCTCTTTTGTTTATGGATAAGTTGTCCTGTTGTTACCTGAAAAAAACTGCAATGACAACTTCATACGGTATGACGGAGACCTGTTCCATATGTTGTTCAGAGCCGGATGAGGAAATAAAGATATTTAGGATAAGACGTGACTCACTTGCTCCGGGACTCAAGATAATTGTAGGTGATTCTGAAAATGAGTATTTGGAATTGGTGAGTGTAGGCCAACCCATGAAACATCATAATGTAAGAATATGTGATGATGCAGGTAGTATTTTAGAAGAAAATGTAGTCGGACATATACAGGTAAAAGGTCCGGGAGTTACTCCAGGGTATTATGGGAAAAAGACCGATTCCGGCATGGCATTTACTAATGATGGATGGCTTATAACAGGAGATATAGGATTTAGGAACGGGGGAAGTGTGGTAATTGCTGGAAGGAGTAAGGATGTAATAATAATTAACGGACAAAATTACTATAGCCATGATATAGAAAGGGTTATACAGGGGATTGAGGGATTAGAAAGTGTTAAAGTTGCTGCATGTGGTGTATTCAATAAAGCAACACAACAAGAAGAGTTGGTTATTTTTATAGAGTACAGGAAAGGTATTGAAGAATTTGTTGATATTGCTCAAAGAGTGAAGAACCATGTCGGAAGCAGGGTGGGTGTTGAAACTAGAGAAATTATACCGGTTGAAGCAATGCCTACGACCGGAAATGGTAAGCTCCAAAGGTTTAGATTGATACAGGACTTGAATGAACATAAATGTGACGAATTGATAAATGAAATTCACAAAATACTGCAAACCATGAGTAAAGACAAGATTTTTACTTATCCGAGGAATATCCTTGAAGAGAAAATACATTCGATATGGTGCGATGTCCTTGGAACGAAAGACATAGGCATAAATGATAGTTTTTTTGATCTTGGTGGGGACTCTATAAAGGCTATAAAAGTCCTTGAAAGGACAAATTCATTGCATATAAACATATCTACCGCTGATATTTACGGATATAAAACTATCTCAAGATTATGTGAACATGTACTTAAGGATAATAAGCTTGGCGACAAATTCTACTGTAATGTAATGAAATTTTCTGGCAGAGACAATGAGTTTCTGAGAAATTATAACAAGAACTTTTCCGAAAAGCCTACGTATATTGACTATTACTCATGTTGGGGCTTTGCTATAGGAGAAAAACTAGAGTATGAATATAGTATTGAAATCGAAACTTCCTTTATAGAAGCGGCAAAAGGGGCTCACATAATATGGAATGGATATGCCCTCAATGGGGAGAAAGAAAGTATTCTAGAGTTGAAAGATATGTGGCTGTGTGAAGAAGGAGTAATACCAGACTTACTTAGAAAACATGGAATTACTACTAGATTTATCTCGTTTGAAAGTTTGGAAAAAGGAATTGATTATTGTGTCCAATGTTTGAAGAATAACAGACTGGTTATAGTTGAAGCAATATTCTATTATATGAATTATTCAGGATTTTACCGTGTAGATGAAAAACAATGGATGAGAAATTATGAAAAAACTATAGAAAAAGCATATCCATTGCTAAAGCCATTTCAGATGGACCATATAGTACTGCTTGTAGACATTACAGATGAAGGATACCTAGTGAGTGATATAGCAATGAGGTTTTTTGGTGAAATCGAAAAAGATAATTTTCATAGTGCTTTTGCTGGTTCAAAAGGTATGGAATGCTTTAGAAAAGAGCCTGTATGGGATTTGCTAAACTCATACAGAATCATAGAGGTGGATGTAGTTAGCAAAATAGATGTTAAGGAATTGGCAAGAGATATTTTTTTGAGTACTGTCGATTTATATACATCGGATGAAAGCGTCGTACTGACAGAAGGTGTACATGTTCCATATAAAGTTAATATGGGTTTGATAGGATTAAAGGAATTGATAAACGTAATAGAGACATTCGGATATAGCAAGGAATACTATAAAAAACTAAGAGAGTTGCTTATATATTATTTAAGAGAATGGGATAAAAAATATATGACCTTGAAGTTGTTCTTTAGGGATTTTAGAAAGTACTTTAACTTGCCAGAAGAGGTTTTGGTGGAAGTGGAATTTGCAAGGGAAAGGTTTTCTGACCTCCAATATAAACTTGAAAATAATATTATTCCAAATGAAAAATACACATATAAGAATATAGGAATTGACTTGTCTGGGGTATATATCCGGCAGAAAACGCTATTTTCAGAATTAAGAAAAATAGCTCGGGAATTAAGTCCGGTGAATTCATCTATAGTCCTTTAAGGATAACCTACAAATCAAAGACTTGTTATAAAAATTTTCGAATAATGAGGTGTATTTTGTGAAAAGTGATACTAGAACTAGCAAATATTCAATTTACTACAATAGTCGTCAAACACAATATAAAACTCCGTTTGGTCCGTTAGCTGCAAAAAAAGATGATCTTAAATTGAGAATATCAGCCAAAGAAGGTGAAATAAAGACTGTAAAAGTAGAAATTGTAAATGGCACAGGTACTGCATTTTACTTTGATATGAAAAAGTCGTTTTCAGTGGATGGAAAGGATTTTTTTGAGGTAACCATAAGCAGGGACGTATTTACTCAACCCGGTATATGGAAATATAAGTTTCTGTTAGTAAGTGGAAACATAATATTTGAGTATGGAAAATATGATTTGTTTTATGGGGATGGAGTAGTAGCGGAAAAAGGTGCAAAACCTTTTGAATTAAGTGTTTATGACGCTAATCTAAAGACTCCTGAATGGATAAAGAATGCTGTCATTTATCAAATACTTGTTGATAGGTTTTTTGATGGATGTAAGGTTAATAATGTGCCGAAAGCTCTTGACAATATTTGGGATGAGCTGGACAAAAAGCCATTCCATGAAGCAATCAAAGAGGAGCTACAAAATAAAGGTCTGGATGGTGAGTGGAACGATTCTGTATTTAATAGTCAAAACATTTTTTTTGGGGGCGACATACAGGGAATAAAGGAGAAATTAGATTATCTATTGGAACTTGGGATAAATGTTTTATACTTAAACCCCATTGCGTGGTCACGGAGCAATCATAAATACAACGCTTCAGATTTGAAATACCTGGATCCTTGCTATGGAATGCCAGTATTCAACGAAGAAGGATGTCCTTCTTCAGGAATTAATTATTCAAAAACCAGAGAGGCTTCAGATAATATATTTGCAGAATTTGCACAGGAGGCAGAGAAAAGGGGAATTAAAATAATTCTTGACGGTGTATTTAACCATGTAGGGGATGACTCAGTATATTTTGATGCTTATGAAAAATACCCAGAAATTGGTGCGTATAAATTTTGGTCAAGAGTATGGGATAAGGTAAATAAAGAGAATATATTAATTAATGAAGCTGTTGAAGTGGTAATAAAAAGTTTTACACGAACCAAGAATCCCTTAACAGGCAAAAATTATGTTTTTCCGGATGACTTTGAGTTTATATATTGGTTTGATATCAAAAACAAAAAACTATCAGATGATGAATCGTACCAGTATGAGTGCTGGGCAAGGAATAAAGATATGCCGGTAATAGCTTCGAAGCTTCCTCAAGATAATGACCCCCATTCGATACCTGGACTACACAAATGGAATAATGAGAGCTTTAGAGAGCATGTTTTTGGACACGATTTAGAGAATAAACCTGATGCAGAAGCAGAGAAAATGATGAAAAAGGCAGCTGCACAAAAGTGGATATGGTTAGGTGCAAGTGGATGGCGTATGGATGCTGTTCCCGATATTTCTATAGAAACCTGGAGAAAATTCAGACAATCCATGCGAACATTAAATGGCAAAAAGAACATTAACGGTAAGGAAATAAATGATGTTGTTATTATTGGAGAGTTGTGGCCGTTTGCACCTGAGCATTTTCTAGGTGATGTATTTGACTCGGTTACAAATTACAAGTTTAAAGAAGCACTTGAGAGCTTCATTATTAATGGAAACGCGGAAAATTTCCACAATTTATTGGAAACTATCAGAGAAATATATCCCGATGAAATATGTAGGGCTGCAATGAATCTTTTAGGCAGTCACGATACTCCAAGAGCAGTTACGAATCTTAGTAATAGTAACTCATACTGCTCAACTGATGAAGCTGATGAAAATATGCTTAAAAAACTTTGTACAGCTGTCATTTTTCAAATAGGCTATCCTGGGGCACCTGTTATATACTATGGAGATGAAGTCGGCTTGGAAGGTAGCAGGGATCCCGATAATAGAAGACCCTTCCCGTGGAATAGAGTATTTAGAAATAATTCGGAGTATTGCGCTAGGGGGAAGTATTCTATAATATTCTATACTTTTAAGAAGGCAATTAATATAAGAAGAAACCATGATGTTTTTGTTTCCGGAGAGATAAAACTTGCATTTGCAGAAGATGATGTAATTACATATGCTTTAAAAAATAATAAAGAGGTTGCTATAGTTGCAATCAATAGAAGTGAATCTGAGAAGGAAATATTGGCAAAGGTAAATAAATTTTTTCCTGATGGGACATTGCTGAGGGATCATCTCAGCACGTATATGAATGCGATTGTAGAAAATGGTGAACTTAGGCTCATCATACCTCCTCAATACGGGCTTATGATGACAGGTGAACTGAATTTGCTACAAATACCTAAAGTAAGAAATATTAAAGTACTGGCAGGAAACAAAAAAGTACAGCTTGAATGGGACAAAGTAAATGCAGCATTATCATATAATATATACAGATCTCTAACGCCCTTCGGCATCAATGATGATGAATATGTTTGGAAAATTGCTGAGGTTTCCTCCAATGAACTCAAATACCTAGATATTGGATTACAAAATGGTTTGAAGTACTTCTACTATGTTACAGCAGTAAATGGTATGAGTGAGAGTACTGAATTTGATAATATATGGGCAATTCCTCATATTAAGCCATGCAGTGTGGAGTTTGAAGTACCATGTAAATCACTTCTGCCATTAGGAGTTGGAAACAGGACTACAGAGGGCGAAATCAGGGTTTCTTTCGATAGTACAGTTTGTGCGGATAGTTATTCAGATGATATTTTAAAAGGACTTGTAGCGGAATTGTGTTATTACAATGTGGAAAAAAGATCAGATGACCTTTGTTGTATCAGTTTGTATGCAAAAAAGTTTGAAGAAGGAAGGCTTTTTTTTAGCGCAAGTTTTGAACCTGATACTTCAGGTGTATATATTTATTATGCAAGAGTTTCAACAGATAATGGTATTAGCTTTTATGAATCAGACGTTAATTCATTAGTAGTCTGCCAAGAAAGCCACTTAGATGTACATCTCACAAGTCCAAATTTAAACAAGGCTGAGACGACAGCATATAGTACATATCTGAAATGGGATTCAGGTGACAAAAGGACAATGGGTTATGAAATATATAAGTGTGAACAGGCTTCAAATTATAAAAGGATTGCAGTGCTCCCATCTGATAATAACGATTTTACTGATTTAGCAGTTAAAAACGGCAATGAGTATAGATATAAGATTGCAGCTTTCAATAAGAACTACAGTAGGGTTTATTCAGAGGAAGTTATAGTGCGGCCAGAGTTCCTGCCTGTTGATGTAACGATCAATGTCCACTTACCTCTATATACACCTTCAGAGGATGAGATTTATATCCGTGAAGAAACTGATAAAAAGAGTCCACGTAACCATAAGATGTCAAGTGTGGAGTATGGAAATGACAAAAACGTTAGAACCTTTAACTTTAAGGCGCTACCTGGAACAGAAATAAGCTACTGCTATAACCGGGGAACTGAATTCGATATGGCTTTTATCAGCTCAAAAAGAAAACCACATGACAGTGAGGACAAAGCTAATTGGGCTTACTTTGATTTTTCAAATGGGCTTAGTATGTATTTGGTTATAGAAAATCAAGGAAAAAACAAAATGATTATTAATGACTATATTATCCGATGGTTGGATATGCCTCTGATAATTCTGGAACCTGCTTTTTCATTCGGAAAGGATATTTCGTTTGAAACATTTCAAGATATGTTTAAATTGAAAGTAAATATTCCAAATGATGTTATTCTTTCTATAAATGATATCCCCGTTGATGAACTATACTTTGATAGTCAGGGAAATGTACAAATCGATAATATCCCTTTAGTATATGGCAAAAACATTTTTTCTATATCTACTACGCGCTCCATTGAAATCAAGGATAAACCGTGGTATCAGTGCAATGATTCCGATTTATGCGTATGTAAAACTATAAAAATTGAAGTAACTAGATTACTAAAATAATTATAGTAATAAATCAATCAATAATTAATAGAAAATGAACAGTAAAGCTGTTTGCTTTTTCTAAATGGGAGAATTACACAGAGAATTCTGACAACACAAATGAAGGCTGAATGATTTAATAGTTCAGATGGGAGGAAAACATGGGATATATTAGCATTATAAGACAGATATGGGTATATATGCGCTTCGTTAGGCCATATATAAAAGTTCAATATTACATTATTCTAATTACATTAATAACTTCACTACTTGAACTCGCCAGTCCTCTTGTAAACAAATTTCTAATAGATGAATTCTTTATCAACAGAAATTTCAGTGTGTTGTATGTTGTGGTAGCTTTGCAGGTGTTGCTGGTGGCTTTTGCACAAATATTTTCGTCCTCAAGGAATTATCTTATAAGTTACCTAGGAAACCAGCTGTCTTTCAGACTAAGAAAAAATATTTTTAAGAAAGCCCTGGGAAGCAAAGAAGATAATAGGAGCTTTGATGTAGGTGATATCTATGTAGTTTTCGAGAGAGATGTATTTTGTATTGAACAGACCCTTATTAACTCAATTCTTGAAATGATGCTTGTGATCTTTAACCTCATAATAATGTCTTCAATTATGTTGTCTATAAGCTGGAAGTTTTACCTTGCATTATTTATTACACTACCTATTTCACTTATTAACAATAACATGTGGTTTGGTAAGCTTATGAAAAGAAACCAAGCAGAAAAAGAGAGCTTTGGCGAAATGTTTAACTTTGTTAACGAAGCTCTTAATAATACAAAGTATCTGAAGCTTACAGCTAAGCAGAAATATACTGAAAGAAAGTTCGTAAACAGGAATAAAGAGACCATCAGAAAGGTCTTTGCACATTTTAGGATAACTTTGATTACAAGTAGTATAAATGGTGTTGTAAGTATTATTGATACTATTGCCTCTCTACTTGTGGGCGGGGGCCTTGTGTACTCTGGAGATTTGTCCATAGGTGGATATCTAGCCCTGGTTTCTTACAAAAGCATATTTTCTGTAAAACTATACAAGTTAGTTAACTTTAAGATTGATACACACCAAATTATGAATGCAATGTCCAGAATTAATAGTATAATGTCTACTCCTCAAGAATATTCGGGCGGTGAAAAGGTGTACAAGGTTGAAGGAGATATATGTATGAAGGATATAGATTTTAGATATCCTGATGGAAAAAAAGTATTGGATTCTTTTAATTTGCACATAAAGAGCAAAGAAAAAATCGCTATCGTAGGTGAAAGTGGAAGTGGTAAAACCACTCTAGTCAATCTTATATTAGGGCTTTATAGGGTAGACGCGGGAGAAATTTTGATAGATGGAAAAAAACTATATGATTTAGATATCATGTCTTTTAGAAGACGTGTTGGTATTGTGACACAGGACAGCTTTTTTTATCACGATACAGTTCGTGAAAACTTAACTTTTGGTAGACAAGCAAGTGATGAGGAGGTACAAAAAGTCTGTGAAATATGCCAAATAAGTGAGTACATAAAAAATGATAGTAAAGGACTTGATAAAGTAATTGATGCAAGGGGGAGAAATGTTTCAGGCGGACAGAAGCAAAGGTTGAGTCTGGCAAGGGCACTCTTGAGAGAAGCTGATTTAATTATACTTGATGAAGCCACGTCTGCGGTTGACAATATCACTGAAGCAAACCTGTTTGCTGGTATAAAAAATCATTTAGAAAATAAGACGGTTATATCTATTGCACACAGGCTTTCGACTATAATGGATTCGGACAGAATTGTAGTTCTAAAGGACGGAAGCATTATTGAGCAAGGTAAACATAATGAATTAATGGAAATGCAAGGGTATTACTATAGCCTAGTAAAAAGAAAAAGCTTTATGCAGAATACTACTTAATTACAGTTGAGAGAGGTTTGCTATATGAAAGTGCTAAAAAAAAATATTAAACCTTTGCGGGTAATAAAAATTTTTATTAATGCTTTCCTGATAATAAATGTTGTATTTGTTGGAGTATTCTTTGTTGCAGAAAAAACGGATTATGTAGAAGGCGAAGGAAGGCTATTTTACCAGGAGCTACATAACAAGTATTCTCCTTTTGAGGGTAGTATTAAAAAAATATATAAGAACTTTGGAGATATTGTAAAGAAAGGAGACACAATCCTGGAAATTGATACGTCTGAACTTGAGGTACAGATACTTAAAAACAGGATAGCTCTTTATAATATAAAGGCTCAGATAGCTCAAAAGGAACTGGAGATAGGTAGAAGAGAACAAAAAAGAAATGATGCAGCAGATATTCAGCAAAAAATACTAGCTATTGAGAAAAGTGCACTTTGTAAAGAATATGAAATGTACAAAAAGAAGGAAGAGGGTATGAAGTGTGCATTAAGAGGAGCAAAGATTAAAGCTGATGATGACGGACTTACTGTTATTACTGCAGGATTGCTCGAAAGGGAAGGGACTAAGGTGCAACAGGGAACCTTGCTTTTTACACTTGCTGAGATTGAAAAATACAAAATGATAGCTGAGTTTAATGAAAATGATATTGCCAAAATCAAACAGGGTCAAAAAGTCATCATTATACTTGATGCAGTACCGTATGAGAAGTATTCCACTTTTGACGGAGAAATAAAAAAAGTATATCCGCAATCATCAGATGAAAAGTTATATAAACAGGTTGAGATTGAAATTAAGGGATTTACCCAAAAGCAGATTGCTGGGAAACAGGAAAAGGTGACTTTAAAGAGTGGCATGAAAGGCAGAGTAAGGGTTATTACGGGTGAAAATGAGAGAATGATCAAGTTTTTTATTAATAAAGTATTTGGTAACTAAATTAGGATCAGGAATAGCATTAATACAATTTACAATTCAGGAGGGGGAGAAAATGAGGACTATTAAGCTTGAGTTGAAGGATATAACTGAGACTGATGTTGATAATGTAAGAAGCATTCACCTTATATACTGGCTCAATGGTATGGGAGAAAGACATGAGGAGCAGGTAGACTACCAATGCATAGATAATGGTGAGCGCAAAACAATTTATGTAGAACTTAAAGTGCCTGAAAAATCTGTAATCGACTATTACTACAAACTTATAACAAAAGATGGAGAAGAGATTATAAGAGATTTCTGGGGGCATTATTATTCAGTTGGAGTTGGAAGTTATTTGAAAGGCCTTGAGAAGAAATATGAGAAAAGGAAAAGCGGAATAATTAAAGAAGATAGATCTAGCTGCGCTTTACCCAGGGTTTCAGTGATCATACCTGTGTTTAACAACTCAAAATACCTTCCTCTGGCTATTGAAAGTATTATGGCACAGAATTATAGAAGCTTTGAAGTCATTATAGTTAATGACGGTTCTTCGGAAGACATTGATTCGATTATTAATAACTATTCGAAAACAAGTAATCTAAAATATATAAAGCTTGAGAAAAACTCAGGATGTGCATATGCAAGGAATCAGGGGCTAAAAATTGCCAGAGGCGAATATGTAGCATGGCTGGATAGCGATGATGTGTACATGCCTGATTTGTTAGGAAGTATGGTGGACATATTGGACAAAAATGAGCATATAGATGCTGCCTTCAGTCATCATTATGACTATATTCCTAATGAAAACAACTTGTTTATACGTACTCATCTTATATGGTGTCCCTATTGTACAAATTTTGATGAAAATGATAATCCCATTCCCAAACCGAATGACGGGGATTTCTGTGCATACAGACTATGCAGCAAATGTGGCGGTACAGGAGCCATAATGCTTGATAAGTATGATTATGAGCTGCTAAAAGCAAATTGCTATATAATACACCCTTCAGCTGTTGTAAGGAAATCATTGTACATAAAAAATATGGGATACGATTTAGATTTTCATGTAGCATCTGATTGGGATTTTTGGAGCAGAAGCCTTAATGAAACCAACGGATACCTTCTTGCAAGGCCTTTGCTTATAAAAAGGTTGCATAAAAACAGCATATGGCAGAAATTAAGAAAGGATAAGACCCATGAACCATCTTATTTCAGGACACTTATAAAAAATAAATTCAGAATTAAAAGTCTAGAGCATGATTCAGGTGTTTTAAAGAAGAGATTGGATTTTCTGAAAGGTAAGAATGTAGTTATCTATCCATACAATAAAGAAGTTAACAATGTTGTTTTATTCAAGGATATGTTGGATTTTAGCATTGCAGGTGTTATCGACTATACAATTCTTGAAAACGGAGACCTTGGAGAGATTGTTTTTGGTGAAAAAAACGGCATTCCTATAGTTTCAGATGAGTTAAAGGCAAGGGAAATGATTAAAAACGCAGATGCACTTCTGCTTTTTGATGTACCTGAACCTGCTTATGATATGAAAAATTATTATACAAAAGCCGAGACAAGCAGGTTCTGGTATGAACTTTTTGACACAGCCCTGGAGAACTATAAACCAGTTTATTCTACCTCATACCTGTTAGGGGATATAGTAAAGGGAGAGTTTTATAAGGAAAAGGTAAAGAAAAGCGGTATCAGTTATTTTTATCCAGAAATTACTTATTCAGATTATATTGAAAATTATAGAGATGCTCAGGAATACGAATTCAGTTATGAGAAGTTCAAACCCAAACTTATATCTTTCTTTGCTATAGGGCCTAATATGGGTAAGTTTAGTTCGCAAATCATGTTAACGAACTTTCTGAAAAGTAATGGGCATAAGGTAAAGCATATTTCCACAGAGCCCTATGGAGATGTTTTTGGAAGCATAACAGCTTGCAATGAGAGGTTTGATGATTACCATTTCAAAAAGTGGTTCAGGGGACAATTGAATAAGCTTGACAAGCAAGGTTACGAGTACATTGTTACGGGAGGACAGGGAGACTTTTTTGTAGATGTATCACAGCGCTTGATAAACTGTGTTTTTCCAAGAAAAATTGATTGCGTTTTTCTCGTGGCAGGTATGGAAGAAGATCTTGAGCAAATAAAAACGATGGTAGCGAGAATTAGAAAAGAAGCTGACATATCTGCAATTATTCTTCCGATGTTTCGGGAAGTGAGCTTTCATAAGTATAAAAAGTATACAATGGATGAGTTTATATTTAAAAAGAGGGCTATAGAGAGAGAAACTAGCTTAGAAGTAATTGAGTTATACAACGACAAGAATGGTTTGGACAAGTTATATGGTATTGTTAATGGAAAGCATGATTTAGGGGGGGATATAATTGAAAAATGCTAAGAAAGCAGTACTATACCCGTTCAATAAAATAACTAGAGGATTAATAAGGTTTAAAGATTTAGCCAACATAGACATCGTGAAGGTTATTGATTTTACATTTAATATTGGAGAAGATGCAGGAATACAGGTGGATGGTAATCATTCGGGGATAAAAATTGTTGATTCGATTGAAAAAGGGCTTGAAGATGTGGATGTTCTAGTTTTAAATGACCCTGGTACGGCTATGGACTTCTTTATGGATTTTTATAAGAGCCATAAATTGGATGAGAAATGGAGAGAATTGGTTAGGGCTGCTCATAGGAAAGGGATAGAAATTATCAGTACAAACGTGATGGATGACGAAATTATAAATGCATGGTTGGCGGAGAATAACATAAGAATAAAAACATATGCCAAAACCAGAGAAGAGATTCTCAATTTTATTAATAATTCTGAACAAATACATGCCGAAAACAATGCAAAGTTAGTAACCATATTTGCAACAAGAGCATGCTATGGAAAGTTTACAGCTCAGATGAACCTGCTAAGGGAGCTTCTTAAGCAAGGGAAAAAGGCTAAAGCAGTTATTACGGAACCTACACACTTTCTTTTTAATCAGGCTGACGGAGATATTCTTGCTCTTACAAACAGGGCGCCCCTTGAGATACCAGAATACCTGCTTTCTTTAAAGAAAAATATCGAATCGGATGGTTATGATTATATACTTATTGCAAGTCAGAGTACACTCTTATCGAGAGATAAAATTCATGTAATATGGAATACGAGCCTTATGAAGCATTTCAGGACCAATTACTTTATTCTTGTTGTAGGATATGATGATGACGAGAAAATTAAAGATTGTATGGATATTCTGAGGATTTACGGTGATTGTGATAAGCCATTTGCACTGCTGCTTCCAGACAAAATTGAAGTAAAGTATTGTGAATACGAATCGATTCCTGAATTTTCCATAGAAAAAAGAAAAAAAGAGCTAAAGGATAAATTCAAAGTTGATGTAGTCGAAACTGTAAAGGATATTAATAAAATATGTAGTTTACTATAGAAAGTCTAAATTGATACAAATATTTTGATTTTTCGTTTAATGTAAGAATATCCTATCATTTATAAAGTTATGAATGATTTTTCTAACTGTAAGAAATTTTTGAAAGCAAGGTGAATAACTAAATGCAGTCGATAAGAGTTGGGAAAAAACCTGAGATTCTTTTAGAAACCCATTCACATTTACACAATAATGAAATACTCAAAAATGGAATAAAAGAGTTTAAAATAATTGATAGCATTATCGAAAATGATGATAATTATTCATGGGCGGAATTGAACTGTTTTAATAAGCCTCTAGCTATCATAATTAATTCATTTGGACCTGAATATTTTTATATCTTTCTATTATTTTTATCCTATAATAGTTCTTTCCTAAAAGATATAAGTTTTGATAAATTCCTTCAAACTGAAGTTACATCGCTATCACTCGGCACAAGCAATATGATGGAAAGTATTTTTAGGGTACAATCCAGCAAAGTATGCTTTGAAAATGAAGAAGGTATGCATAATAGAATTATTGAAGAGATAAATAATAACTCAAGACTTTTGTTTCCAATAAACTCTATAGGACTATTTTATCAGTCAAATTATCTGGAGGCTCATAACAGGCATTACATAATAATAAAAGGCTATAACAAGGATAAAAGAATATACTATATAATGGATAATTCCCATATTAACGATGGTACTAGCAGCAACTATAAAAACTTTGCTATAAGATTTGAAGACCTATATAAAATATCGAAACTATATTCAGAATACTTTGAGCCAGAGCAGAACATGTGTTATTTCTGGGCATTTAAAAGTATAGAAAATACTAAAAAGATAAGCTATTGTTGGGCTCTGAAGTATATATATTCCGATTTTGCAAATATAGTTCAAGCGAAATCCTCCATTAAGTATATTGAAAATGAAATTATTGAATTAATTGACAAAGAGAATACAGTAAATTGCCTGTCCAAAGAAAACCTTAATAGAATCAGCAGTACCTTGAATTTTAAGGCAGTATTCTACGACATACTGTTTAAGTTTCTAAAAAGGTTAGAATTAAGTAAGAATCAGGTTGAAGAGCTGCATGAGTTGAAAGATTCAATAACAAAGTCCTGGTATGATATTAGAGTTCATTTATTTATGTGCATTAACAGAAATTCTCCGATAACCGAAACATTAAGATTAAAAGCAAAGCAAAATATTCTTATGGAAAAGAAATTTATAGACGAATACATAAAGCTCATTTCAACGGTCGATAACGTAGATATTTTCTATAAAAGCAGAGCGAAAGAACAGTATATGGAAATAAATTACTTAAATGCCCTAATAAAGCAGGATGGTAATTCTATTGAAATGATTCTACCTGAAGGAAAAGCATATAATACATGGCTTTTAGAGGATAATGCCCCCCAGATGCTTATTTTGGCAGATGGTAGTGACAATTTTGAGTTCATAACAAGAGTTTATCCAACCGTAGATAACAAGCTGGACCACAGTGATCAGAGTGGTGTTGTGCTGAAGTTTAATGACGGAATGAAATATCTTTTTGGAAAGTTTGGATGGGAGAAGCTATCCCTATACTGTCCGGAAATAGAGGAATTCACACTTATGGAAGAGGTCTTTTACTCTCCTTATGTTTATCTGATGATTCGTAAGCATGGCAATAAGTATTCATTTATGTACAAGGCAGAAAAGGACGAAGTATGGCAGGAAGCATATATTTTTGAGACGACGAAGGGGATAGAATCTTATGGCGTTTTTGCAAGAACATGGAATGAACTTCAACACAAAGTAGTTTTTTCTGAGATTCAAAATAATATAGTTTCTCTTTGAAAACAAAAATAAACTATAGTCACCAGTCAAGTGAAGGTGCTATAAATTATTGTTAATTTACGCAGATGGGGCCATGAGGATGTTCAAGTAATATGTTTTCTTAATGTCAACATAAGGTGGTTGAAGGGGGTGTAAAATGCATAATTCAATTCATGAAATAGCAAAGTTGCTTGAAGGAAAGCTAAAAAATGTTTCCGGAGCTAAGATTTCGGAAAATACAAGTCTAGGAGATGACCTTGGCTTAGATTCATTAAGGTTAATAGATTTATTGTTGAGCATAGAGCAGCACTTTAATATAGTCTTTAGTGAATCAGATCTCGAGCCAAGTACACTAAAAAGTGTAGGTGATTTGGCAGCTTTAGTTGATAGGGTCGTTTCTAAAGGGGGGGAGCAGTTTTGAATCTGTGGAAGGAACTAAATAAGGCGTTCAATAATTACAGCGACTTACCGGCAATAACGGATCCGGACGGAAAATGCTTATGTTATGGAGAATTACTAATGCTTGTTAAGGGGCTAGTGAAAAAAATCAGTGAAGTAGTACCCCAGGGCTCACGTATAGCAATTCTAAATAAGCATCCATTTTATGATGCTGTTTGTATATTGTCAGCTTTTGCATGGGGATGTACAGTTATTCCTATGTCTATGTATACTGGAGAGAAACGCTGTAAAGATATTGTTGACATTGCTTGTCCACAATTATTACTGACAAATATTGAACCTTTACCAGAAATTATTGCAGATTCAGCTGCAAATAACAAAACTAAAATTTTAGTTTATGAGGAGCTAAACCCGTTTAAGGGATGGGAACCAGAACCGGAATACTCGACTGATCCGGCTATGATATTATTTACATCAGGTACAAGTGGGAAACCGAAAGGAGTTATGCTAAGTCACACAAATATACTGAATAATGCAGAAGATGTACAGCATTATTTTAAAGTAAATTCGCAGGATCATATGTTGATTTTACGTCCATTATGTCTTGTTTCGGCAATAAATGCTGAATTTCTCGTTGCAATGCTGAATGGTGCACGTGTTTCTTTTTACTGCGATATGTTTATACCTCAAAGGTTACTGGGGTTTATATATCGTATGGGGTGTACGGTTATGACCTCAACACCTACTATTTTCTACCAAGTTATAATGTGCAAATCCGATATTAGTTTGCCTACTCTTAGGAAGGTTGGGTTAAGTAGTGAACATGCCCATCCTCAAATTATACAAAAGCTTAAGGGAAAATTCCCAACAACTGAATTCTATATTTTGTATGGACTTACTGAAGCATCACCAAGAGTTACGTATCTACCGCCGGAATATTTCGGAGACAAACTGGGATGTTCTGGTATTCCTCTAAGGAGTGTGGAAGTGGAAATTGTTGATGAGTGTGGGAATGAAGTAAGGGCTTACGAAATGGGAGAAGTAACAGTAAAAGGTCCAAATATAATGATGGGTTACTGGCAGGATTTAGAACAGACTGCAAAAAAAATCCGTAATGGATGGCTATATACAGGGGACTTGGGGTACATGGATGAAGACGGTTTTTTATATGTTGTTGGCCGTAAAGACGATATGATTATAAGAGCGGGAACAAATATTTATCCACAGGAAATAGAAAACGCCCTTTTACAGAGTAAATACATTAAGGAAGTTGTAGCGTGGGGAGAACCTGATCCAAGATACGGGCAAAGAATATGTATTGGAGTAGTTCCAGAAAAAAATACTGAAATGACGAATATAAATGTTATGTCAATATGCAGAGAGTATTTGCACCCAAATCAGTATCCGGATGAAATATGTATTGTCGAGGCTCTACAGCGTAATGCTACAGGGAAACTGGTACGAAAAAAACTACTGCGTAAAGATGATTTTCAGGTATAGGAGGAAAAAGTTATGCATGTACCAAATTTAAAAAGATTGGAAATTGATATAACACTTTTATGTAATCTAAACTGTATAAACTGTGACAGAATAATTTCTGTAGTTCCCAGTAACTCAAGTCAGAATATGTCAGTTGACCAGATTAAAAAATTTATTGAACAATCAGTAAGTAATAATTATGAGTGGGAGGGAATTACTGTACTAGGTGGAGAGCCTACAATCCATCCGGATTTCAAAGAAATTATATCATTATTGGCAGACTACAAAAGCTTGCATAATCATAGCATGCGCCTTGCCATTGTAACAAACGGCTATGGAGATAATAACCGAAAGGTATTGGAATGGTTGGAATATAAACATCCTTACGTTATAATAGATAACGGCAAAAAAACATCAAAGTATCAACCTCATTTCATTAATGTGTGTAATGCACCTGTTGATATTCTTGAAGATGGAAAATCTCAAAAATATAGGGGGTGTTGGTTAACTGAAACTGTAGGTATTGCACTTACATATTCCGGATTTTATCCTTGTTCCGTAGGAAGTTCTATAGACCGGGTGTTTAAGTATGATATCGGAATAAAGGACATAAAGGATTTAGGTATTTTGAAACTGCAGGAAATGTATGATGTCTTATGCTCCAAATGCGGACACTACTGTATAAAGCAAAGTTCCAAATCAGGTAGCAAAATGACAGTGTCTACAACTCATGAGCAGATATCACAAGAGTTTGAATATAGAATAAACAATTTTAAGAATGAGGATATCGATGACTCAACTTCTCCTGTCTGGAAAGAAGCAATAAAAAAATATTATAGTGATACTCGTGATCTTACTAGATATTAATGAATGTGCGTTTCAAGAGGAGTAAAAGAATTTGGATAAAAGCAATGAGTATATTGCAACAGTTAGTACTTATGACCATCTTACTTAAAGGCAGCTTCAGAAATTCTCGGAAGCTGTTTTTTGTCCGTTATGTGCGAAATATTCCATAGAAAAGCCCTAAAAAAAAGGGAGTTACCTTATTCTGAGATAACTCCCTTTTTTCCAAAATACTAATACAAAATATAAATATCCGGTTCCAAAGTGTTTGCCCTTTGCGTATCTGCATTATATCTTCTGTGGTCAGCCAGCACACAGCCGCCAAGCAAATCTTCAATAAAGCCTGAAGATACCATGATTGTATCATTTGAAGCGTATGTTCCGTAATCGGTTTTTACTTTTCTACCTTTTACATAGACACTATAATCGTTTGTAGAAATGGTTATTATCGAACAGCCTTTTCTAATTTTTATTAACCCTTCTTCTGAATTGTAGTCAGTATATGCACCTATAGCCTTTGCAATGTCTACAACGGGGAAGTAGAAAACTCCATCCTTTTGAGTTATTCTTTCTGCAGCAGCTATATCTTTGCCTCTGACGGTAAGATTTGAGGAGTTAAGTCTTGTCTTCACAGTTTCTTTATCTGCAAATAGATCATTTACTTTGATTTTTTCATTAGTATACATTACAACTGCACTTAAAGGCTCTATAGATAGTTTAGAGCATTTTTCAGTACGGATTGTACCCGTTCCGGCTTTATTTCCTTTTACTACAACATTCCACCTTGCTTTCGGAATATCGATCTGTACTGCAGTTGTATTTGCATTATATGCTACTAAAATATTCTTCCATGAGTCTTTATTGGCATTATCTTTAATAACATAAGCTACAGAATTGTTTTGCGACGGTATGAAAGTAAGATGCTTTCTGATCATATCGGATGTTGCCATTCTAAATGCAGGGTGTTCCTTGCGGAGAGCTATCAGACCCTTGTAGAATTCAACACTGTCAAGGTGGGCAGCTTTTTCTGACCAATCCATCGCATTAATGCTGTCAGGTGATACGAAGCTGTCATATACACCTTGCTTTGTTCTGAAGAACTCTACACCCGAGTGTAAAAATGGGATACCCTGGGAAGTCATTACTATTGTATTTGCAAGGTTATGCATTTTTTGGCGTTCAGCTTCTGATATACCCGGGTTAGCGGCAGATATTTTGTCCCAAAGCGTCATATTATCATGACAGGAAACATAGTTTACGGATTGTCCGGGAGCTCCGTTATAATCCTTGACTATGTCATTATAAGCAATACTGCCTGCTACACCTTCCATTACTTCGAGATCATAGTACTGCTGACCGTCAACAAAACCGTGTGCAGTCGAATTATTGTATGGTCCTTTTAGATTATCGCGGATATTATCATTGAAGTATACTATTTCCGGCATATCCTTTGCATATGGTTGTATAGTTCTTTGCTCCCTCGGAAGGTTGCCCATATCCCAGCCTTCACCATATATTATGATACTAGGGTCAATTTTATCAGCTTCAGCTCTTACAGCTTTCATAGTTTCCATATCATGTATTCCCATGAGGTCAAACCTTAAACCGTCTACATGATACTCGTTTATCCAGTACTTAACCGAATCAACTATATACTTTCTTACCATTGCTCTCTCAGAAGCAGTTTCATTACCGGTGCCGGAACCATTATAGTATGTTCCGTCTTCACGCATTCTATAATAATACCCAGGAACAATTCTGCGGAATTTGTCCAGGCTGCCGTCGTTTGTATGGTTGTAAACAACGTCTATAACCATACGGAGGCCATTTTTATGAAAAGCCTGAACCATCTCCTTGTATTCTTTTATACGGACTTCGGGCTTGTATGGATCGGTTGAATATGATCCTTCAGGAACATTAAAGTTTTCAGGGTCATAGCCAAAATTAAAATTATTTTGCTCAAGGTGTTTTTCATCTATTGATGCATAATCAAAAGAGGGTAATATGTGTACATGTGATACACCTAGCTCCTTTATATGATCAATACCTGTAGATATACCGCCAGGTCCTTTTGTACCTTCTTCCTTGAATTGAATGTATTTCCCCTTGTTTACGATGCCTGAATCTGCATCCATTGCAAGATCTCTTATATGAAGCTCGTAAATGATAGCATCTTCGCGTGATTTGAATTCAGGTTTCTTATCCATATCCCAGTTGTCAGGATTTATAGAAGCAAGATCCACAACAGCAGAACGGTCACCGTTAACTCCAGCAGCCTTTGCATATGGATCGCCGGCTTCAGCTTCTACACCATAATTTGTTACCTTATATGTATAGAATATTCCATTCTGGTCTCCTTCCAGAGATGCCGTCCATGTACCCTTTACGTCTTTCTGCATTTCATATGGCATGCCCGGGTCAGCTGAAGCAGTATCGCCATCCTTGTATACCATAAGTATTACCTTCTCTGCCAGAGGGGCCCATACTCTGAAGCTGGTCTTCTCCTTAGAATAGGTATATCCGAGATCATCGCCACTGTAATAAAAAAGTTCATCGAACTCCTTACTGGATAGGACATTGCCACTTAATATAACCGTACTTTCTCCCTGGTATCCATCTACGATAACTGAATACCGGCGGTTAAGAGGCAGATTTTCACTGGTTGTAACTTCTGCAACCGATGTAATGTTCTGATTTATCAGTCTAATATTGTTTCCACTCATCCAGTTTGGATTACCATTGACTATATTTATAAATTTGAACTCATCTCCGAAGTTAATATCGGTACCCAGGGTTTTAGTCAATTCGTAATATTTTTTATCGGGATTCCAATCCATTTTCCAGCCTTCTGCTCCGCTGCTGTTCCAGCCGTTCATTGTTCCTGCCACATACACCAGACTGCCTCCATTTGGATCAAGAGATGGTACATCTCTGCTGCCGGGGACAAGTGCGAAGTGTACGGTGTTGTCCTGAGTTTCATAGCCTGCGGTTTCTAAAGCCTGTGCATTAGGATTTCTTACTCCGGAGATTCCGATAACATCGTCGTCTGACTTAATAGTTATTCCTTCATCACCGTGACCCGAGAGTTCAAATGGGATATTTGTCCTTACGAGTATTTTGTTTATCGAACTCATTGTAGCACCAGTTAGTTTTGGTATAATAGCCGCCCTCGCTTCCTCTTCACTGAAATAAACACCTGATTCTCCTTGCAGCAGCCATACTTCTACCTTACCGTCCTTAATCTGCGCGAACCGGTCACCATCAGTATCTCTGGCTTCCCATTCACCCAAACGAATAATAAACCCTACTCTTGTCTCGTTGGGTGTGTTTTCGAGAGTATAACTGGCAACTCTTCCGTAGCTGTCTTCCGAAGTAAAGTTAAATCTGCTGCCTTCGGCTCCAGGTATCCATCCCCATATATTCCAGTTGTCATAGTTCCCATCCAGGCGGTGATAGTGAATAGTTACACTTACAGTATTAGATTCACTGAATACAGGCTGTATAATAGCACTCTGCAAAATAAAAACAATCATTAGAAAAGATGTTATCCATGCGGTGACTTTCTTTTTCCTCATTATAAGACCTCCTATTAGTGTAATATATTTTAGTTGATATCTCTATACCTGCGAGAAACTTCCCTCCTTTCCCAGGATGAAATATCTTTTGATTGTATCCGGAAGTTGATATGATTTACTTAATATAATCTGAGGATATCTAAACTTTTTTATAATTGAATACTAATTAACTTCATTATGTAACGTATCGAGAACTTGAATTAATAGAAAAAATCAAATTCATCGATAAATATATTTGTATTAAGAGGACGTTGATATATAGTTCTTTGAAAGCTGAATACCGATATAATTTTATTAGTATAATTATTTTTTAGGGCCTATACATGAAGTTGACTCCTATATTAGGGAATTTTAGTTTACACCAAATGGATGAGTATCAAAAAAATGTATATTAATTATATATTTCCATAATATGGGTTGTCAATATACTTATAGAAAAACAAAAAAAGTGGAGATAATTAATAAAATAGCAGTGAGTTTGCAGTACTATCAGTATAGCAGGACGCCATACCTGATTTTTAGGTTTCGAAAGCTGAAATCGAATCTGATTTAGTGTGTTATTTGCTGACTTTAGGCATGTTGATTAAATTCTGAAAGGTTTTATCCAAACCATGGAAGAATAAAAAATACTATCATTAATATATTAATGGATTTGAAGATTATTGTCATTTTAGCAACCTTAATAATATAAAATTTAGTAAGAATCGAGTAATTTTCTTAATAAGTGAGTATATATGAGTTTAAATGAGTAAATCATATTTATATTGAATTTTTTGGGATTATTGAGGTAATTATTATGTTGTCTAATATCTGAATTGATGTTATATTATTAAAGCGCCGTTGAGACGGCAGCAAAACAAAATAGACTGCATCAAGACATAAAATAAATTTTCTCAAAAGTGTTGACATAAAGTTTATAGTGTGTTAAGATGTAAATCCGCCGCGAGAAACGGCGGGATGGACTTTGAAAAGTGAACAGTGTATGAAACAACATGCAAATGTTGAAGGAACTCGAACAATAAATTTGAGTAAGCATACAAGCTTAAACAAGCTAGTAAGTAAATCAGAGCCAAAA
>JAOAIJ010000025.1 GCA_026414765.1 Clostridia bacterium
CGAGAAGCAGTTGACCATTACAATAACCAATGTAAATGAAACACCTACAGACATTACCCTTTCAAATAACAGCATAGCAGAAAATACAGCATCAGGAAGCAGTGTAGGGACATTAGCCGGAATTGACCCTGATGCAGGAAGCAGCTTTACATATGCGTTGGTGAGCGGAACAGGTGATGCAGACAATGTAAGTTTTTCATTGACAGGAAATACTCTAAAGACAAATACTACATACAGTTATGCATTAAAGAACAGCTACAGTATAAGGATAAGAGCAACAGATGCAGGGGGATTATGGTATGAAAAACAATTTTTATTAAACATAACCGAGGTTAATGTAGCTCCTGTAAATATATCATTATCCAATAATAATGCGGTAGAAAATTCAGTACCGGGAAGTACTGTGGGTACTTTTTCGACAACAGATACAAATACGGTTGACTCCTTTACATACACCCTTGTGAGCGGCACGGGAAGCGATGACAATGCAAGCTTCACCACCACAGGCAGTGCCCTGAAGCTTGCCGTAACTCCTGACTACGAAACAAAAAACAGTTACAAAATAAGGGTAAGAACCACGGATTCAGGCGGATTGTTCTTTGAGAAGGAATTTACAATAAACATCACGGATATAAACGAAAATCCTGCGCCGGCGCCAACACCGTCCCCGGCTCCGCAGACTAATGACAACAGAGTGGAAATAATTATAAATGACAATACACAGAAGGCAGCTACAGCTACTGTACAGGAGGTGGATGGGAAAAAAGTGACGACTGTTACAGTGGATGAGGCGGTTATAGAAGAAAAACTGAAGAATGAGCCCAGCGGAAGCACGGTTGTCATACCTGTAAACAACAACTCGGATGTAGTAGTCGGAACATTGAACGGACAGACGGTCAGTAATATGAGTGAAAAGGAAGCTGTAGTGGAGATAAGATCTGAGAGAGTCACTTATACTCTGCCGGCGGCGGAAATAAACATGGATGCTGTTTCGGAGGAACTTGGAGAAAATGTCAGTCTGAAGGATATTGAGGTGAGCATAAGGATCGCAGAACCTTCTCAGGACACAGTAAGAGTTGTAGAGGATACGGCAAATAAAAACAACTATCAGATTGTTGTAAAACCTGTAGAGTTTGAAATTACATGCACAAATGGTGATAAAACAGTGCAAGTCCAAAGATTCAACGGGTATGTGGAAAGGACTGTAGCCATACCTGAGGGGATAAATCCTGCTATGATTACCACCGGAATCGTACTGAACGCTGACGGTACCTTCTCACATGTTCCTACTACCGTATTAGTGATAGACGGGAAATTCTATGCAAGGATAAACAGTCTTACAAACAGTACTTATTCGGTAATCTGGAATCCCAGGACCTTTAGTGATGTAAGCAACCACTGGGGAAAAGCGGATGTGGATGATATAGCTTCACGTCTTATAATGGACGGTATATCAGAAGATAAGTTTGGTCCTGACGCAGGAATAACACGTGCCGAATTCATCGATGCCGTAGTGCGAAGCTTGGGGCTTCTGCGCCCTGGCAAGGAAACTGACAGGTTTAAGGATGTAAAAAAGGACAACAAGTATATGGCATCCATAGCCGCGGCTGCAGAATATGGTATAGTGGGAGGTTATTCGGACGGTACTCTTGGTCCTGCAAGGCTTATAGCAAGAGAAGAAGCAATGAATATACTGTTCAGGGCTATGAAGGTAGCGGGTATGGATATAGACATATCGGATGAGGAAGTAAAATCTATACTGTCAAATATAAGGGACAGGGACAGGATAAGCAAGATTGCAGTAAAAGCGGCGGCGGTATGCGTGAAGTATGATATATTCCGTGGCGGAAAAGCCAAAAAGCTTACACTTGACGCAAAGATAACAAGAGCCCAGACAGCGGCTATCATAAAGAGAATGCTCACAGCAGCAAATCTTATATAAGCTAAAGTAAAGGAACTGCAGAATGCAGTTCCTTTACTTTTTATAGATTAACTAGTGTTCAGGTTATTAGAGCTCCCCGTTAAAGAACTTATACAGCACTATAGACGGAGCTCCCATACAAGGAGCGTAGTCCTTGAATCTGGACAGCTCTATCCTTATTTGTTTTGAAGCTCTGAATAGGAAACTTCCGTTTACCAGTTCATTTATTTGATTCATTACCAGATCTCCGACCAGGGAAATATCATTGCCCAGATATATCACTTCAGGGTCATACAGGTTCACTGTATTGACGAGTCCTACAGAGAGGTAATATGTAAGCCTGTCAATAACCTTTAAACAGAGAGGGTCACCGTTTCTGGCGGCAGATACAACATCTGCCCACCTTATATCATCCAGGGCAGATAATGCACTTTCAGCACCAAGGCTGACAGACGATCTGACCTGATTTACTATATTGGGTATACTTGCATAAAGCTCAAGACATCCCATATTTCCGCAAGCACACTTCTGTCCGTGTATATCTATGGTGATATGTCCTATTTCACCTGCAAAACCGTTATTGCCCCTGAAAAGCATATTGTTAAGGAATATTCCTGATCCTATACCTCTGCCTACACCCACAAAAACATAATTGGAGACTTGTTTTGCATTGCCGAACAGCTTTTCAGCAATAGCGCAGGCATTTATATCATTTTCCAGAAATGTGTGTATACCATACTTCTCTTTAATTAGCTTTACTATGGGTATGGATTTCAATCCCCTGAAATTTGGGGGGGCAAGAATAATACCATTCTTGAGATCAAGGGGTCCTACAGAAGCTACACCGATTCCAAGAAGCTTGTTCCTGTCAATATCCGATGCTTTCAAAACATCACTTATTACCTGATATGTTGAAAGTGTAAAGGACTTCTCATTTTCCGAAAGCTCCAGGTGTATTTTACTCTCGCTTACTATATCACCACTTAAAGTGACAATGTTTGAATAAACATAATCTCTGCTGATAAGTACTCCCAACGCGTAGTAGGCGTCATGACGGAGGTGCAAAAGTATGGGCTTTCTCCCGCTTGAAGAATCCAGGGTTCCAGTTTCATAGATAATGCCTTCCTCCATAAGTTCGGCAATGATATTCGTTATGGAAGTCTTCGTAAGTCCTGTAAGCCTTGCAAGCTCTGCTCTTGATATTCCACCCATTGAGTTTAGAAGCCTGAGAATAAGATTTCTATTATTCGATTTTATTGTTGAAAGGTTGGAAGCTCCATTGCCTGGACTCATTTTTTCCTCCAAAGTCAGAGATAATGTTCGAAAAAATTGTTTATATAATCATAGGATATTATAAATATAGTTTACTGTCAAATAACAGGTATTCCAATGAATCTTGATTTTATCCGAAATGTATAGTAATATTAAATTAGTAAATAGAATTTACCATAAAACTACAAAAATCAACCAAATACGACAAAAATATTTACTATATGACAAAAATATAGATATAAAAGAGGTAAGACAGTTTACTAATTCGAGTGAGTTACTGTAACTGTGTATGTATTGCGGAGGGAACCAGATGCTATATCCTTTGAAATTCAAACCTGTATATAAAAGCTATATTTGGGGAGGAAGAAGCCTTGAGAAATATGGAAGGGAGCTGCCTGGGGGAGAGATTGCAGAAAGCTGGGATTTGTCATGTCATCCGGACGGTGTAAGCATAGTTTCGAACGGAAGTTTTGAGGGTATACCATTTCCAGAGCTGCTTAAAGTTTATGGTTCAAAGCTTATAGGAACAAACTTCCCCCAGACGTATATCGATAAATTTCCTTTACTGGTTAAGCTTATCGATGCGAATGAAAAGCTTTCGGTACAGGTACATCCTGATGATGAGTATGCCATAGTATATGAGGATGGCGGATTGGGAAAAAATGAAATGTGGTACGTTTTATCGGCAAGGCCCGGAGCCAGAATCGTGTACGGAGTTGTGCCGGGTACTACAAAAGAGCAATTCACTGCCGCAATCAGAAAGAACAACATTGAGAGCTGTCTGAGATATATGGAGGTATCACAGGGGGATGTGATAAATATTCCGGCAGGTGTAGTCCATGCTATAGGCGAAGGGATTTTAATAGCGGAAATACAACAGAACTCAAATACTACATACAGAGTTTTTGATTACAACCGGGAGCTTAGTGCAGGCAAAAGGCCTTTGCATACTGAACAGGCTTTGGAAGTGATAAATTTTGAATCAAGTGGAAAGAAGGAAAAGTCCAGAGGGTTAAGAATAAGGATAGACGGACAATCGTATAAGGATTATGTGGTTGCCAACAGATATTTTGCTGCAGAGCTTTATGACATCAATGGCAGGGTGCTGGAAAAATCCGATGGTAGCAAATTCTACATATATATTTTCACTGAAGGTGAAGGTGAAATCAGTTACTCAGATGGTAAAACAACATTCAAGGCAGGTGAAACAGTATTTATACCTGCACTGCTTGGTAATTACATAATCAAAGGCAGGTTTAAAGCTCTAAAAGCTTACATTCCGGATTTGCAGAATGATGTGGTCTGCAACCTGAAGGCGGCGGGTTACAGCAAAGACAGCATATACAATATAATAGCTGGTATTGCATGACTAGGAAGAAGGCATGTTTGTAAAAATTTTAAGAGAGTTTATATTTTATTGGTTTAAATATTAAAGGATGCGAAGGAGTTAGGTCCGCCACATCCTTTTTGAGTGTCATTATCAATTTTTACATCTCTAGCTGTTTTGCTGTTTTATGCAGTAATGGAGATACTTTCTTATACATAATAAGAACGAGTACCGATACAACTACTCCTTTAAAAATATTAAACGGAGCAATTCCTAAGGCAATCAGGCTTTTTACGTCCACAATATACTTGTTAACTTCTTTTCCCATACCAACGATAGCTTCCGTGGGGAAGTGCAAAACTGCTGAATACATGGGCAGCAAAACAAAATAGTTAAATACGGATGCAAAAACAGTCATCGAGAGTACACCGGCAGACATTGCCAGCAATGCGCCATTCCTGCTCTTATTGCGCTTATACATCAAACCTGCTGGAATTACAAAAGCTATACCTACGAAAAAATTGGCAAACTCACCGACACCGGCAGTTTCTGTAGCAAGAAGATTGAGAAGATTTTTGATCAGTTCAACAAATATACCGCTAAGAGGTCCCATGGCGAAGGTAGCCAGCAAAACAGGAACTTCACTGAAATCGATCTTTAAGAATGGCGGCATGAGGGGTATAGGAAAATCCAGGTGCATAAGTATTGCTGCTATTGATGATAAAATAGCAATTGTTGTTATGTGCAGAGTTGTCAGCCTTCTGTTTGACATTTTATTTCCTCCCTTTAAAATAAAAATTCCCTGAATACAATCCAGGGAATATATAAATCTGATTTTTATATCTTCTTCCATCCAGACTCGTTAATTGCATATTATCCCGGCTGCTTGACAGCCGGTAATACGGATAAACTTACTGTCGGCCACGGAATCAAACCGTGTCTGCTGGCACGGTTTGTTATTATAAACAAGCCGCCGCTCGCGGGCTAAGACTGATAAATATAGCCTATTACCGCCGGTCGGGAGTCACACCCTACCCTGAAGATTGTATTCAATATTAAGTTTGTTTAATAAATCACAATATAATTTTTACATATACTATCAGACATGTCAATACTGTTTTTGATTTTTCCAAACGGTACAATAGGTTTAGTTAATCGGAAAAATATCATGTTGAAATCTAAAAAATTATAGTATACACTGATTTATGGATAAAACTTCTAAATCTGCAAGCGATATAGGGTGACTTGTATTCTTACCTCTTAACCTGAAGTTAAGAGGTTTATAGTTTTGGATTGACAAGGAGTGTTTTATGGGCAAGCTAACGTTTGTGACTGGCGGGGCAAGGAGCGGAAAGAGTTCCTTTGCCGAAAATAAGGCCAAAGAATATGGCAGCAATGTTTTGTATATAGCAACAGCGATTCCCTTTGATGAGGAGATGAAGCAAAGGGTCAGAAAGCATAGGGAGCAAAGACCGTCAGACTGGGAAACCGTCGAAGCTTACAAGGACCTGGACATACATCTGAAAGACAGGCTTGAGGACAAATCCGCAGTACTTATTGACTGCATAACAATTATGGTTACAAACATAATGTTTGAATGTATTGAAAATTGGGATGAGTTTGGGCCGGAAAGCAGTGAATTTATTGAAAGCAGGGTAAGCACTGAAGTGGATAAATTAATCTCCGTACTGAACATGTCACCTGTTCCGTTCATAGTAGTTACAAATGAAGTGGGTATGGGTATTGTACCGGAACATGCTTCAGGCAGGATTTTCAGAGATGTAGCCGGAAGAGTCAATCAGAAGCTGGCAAAAGCAGCAGATGAAGTATACCTCTGCATCTCGGGTCTGCCCGTCAAGATAAAATAACCGGCTTTCTATGAGTTTAGGCTTAAGCGAGGTAGTATTTATGATTTTTATGAAACGCTTTTTATTAATGCTACAGTTTTTTACAACTATTCCTTTACGTATAGATTTGAAAGCGGATGAAAAGGATTTTGGCAAAGGTCTGGTATTTGCGCCTGTTGTAGGGCTGATAATAGGGCTGGCTTTAGCAGGCTTCTATAGTATTATTATTTCGGTATTTTCACCGCAGGTTGCTGCAGCACTGATTATTGTATTGTATATCTTCCTTACAGGGGGTCTGCATCTGGACGGTCTTGCCGATACCTCAGACGGTGTGTTTTCAAACAGGTCGAGGGAAAGAATGCTGGAGATTATGAGGGACAGCCGCATAGGTACTAACGGAGTACTTGCCATAATATGTGTTGTTTTGTTGTATTGGTGTTTATTTTCTCAACTGGATTACGGCTTTCTTAGTAAAGCATTAATCCTTATGCCCGTTTCAGGAAAGATTGGCTCTCTTATAGGGGCAGGAGTATCTACTTATGCACGGACTGGGCAGGGGCTAGGGAAGTCATTTATAGATTACTGCGGTTTAAAGGAGATAGTTTTAGGCATTTTGATAAGTTCAGTTATTTTCTTTGGTATCAGCCGCATGGAAGGACTTTTGGTTTTACTGATACCTGTTATTACAGCGTTTTTGCTTGTCCGGTTTTTCAGCTATAAAGTCGGGGGGGCGACAGGTGATATTCTTGGGGCGGTTTGTGAAATAGTCCAGGTGCTCTTTTTGATTTTTATATATTTGCTTCAGACATTAGGTTGTAATTTGTAATTAAAGCCATACGGAAGGGATATGCAGATTCCTATGCCGGCTGGAGTAGGGAGGTGCGGAAATGATAGAGCTTATATTTGTGAGGCACGGAGAAACCGACAGTAACAGAAAAGGGACATATCTGGGATGGACAGATGTGAGTCTGAATGAGGAAGGTTTAAGGCAGGCTTACGAAGCAAAATGCAAGTTGAGTAATGAAAACATTGATGCAATGTATTCAAGCCCGCTTAAAAGAGCAGTAAGAACAGCTGAAGTTATAAATGAGAATTTCAAACTAGCCGTTATCTATGAAGAAAGACTTAAAGAACGTTGTTTTGGTATATGGGAAGACCTTACCCATAATGAAATCCTTGAGAAATATCCGGAAGAATACGGGCTATGGACAGACGATCATGTGAACTACTGCATGGAAGGTGGAGAAAGCACAGTACAATCATATAACAGAGTAACCGGGTTTATTGAGGACATAATCAATACGCATGAGAGTGGGACATATCTTATAGTTACACACCTTGGATGTATCAGAAAAATTGTCGCACATCTTCTGGGGCTGGGTATCGAAGGCTCGTGGCGTTTCAGAGTCGATAACTGCAGCATAACAAGGATTGTTGTAAATGATGAGAAGTATGCATATCTGACTTTGCTAAACGGCTAGGGTGAATTTTCCTAATATAATTCAAGTTATTCAAATTGCTATGGATAAATTAGTATTGACAAATCCTTCCCTTACGATTAAAATATCAGAAATTAATCGACATACTGTAAAGTTGTAACGATACAGTTGGAACCGGGGGAGAAAAGTGAACAGATTTTCAACAAAAAAGATTGTAGTAAGTGGACTGATGATTGCACTGGTATTTATAGTAACATATCTGCCGTTTTTGCATATACCCAGTCCGGTAAATCAGGGATATTTCAATATCGGTGATTCGGTGATAATGATAGCGGCTATCCTGCTTGGAAGAAAGTCAGGATTAGTGGTGGGAGCGTTAGGGTCGGCTTTGGCTGACGTAGCCCTGGGTTCATTTATCTTTGCCCCGGTCACTTTTGTTGTAAAAGGTATTGAGGGATATCTCGTAGGACTGATAGCAGCAGATACTGACGGAAACTCCAAGGGAAATATCTACAGAATAGTGGCTGTAGTGATGGGTGCACTGACAATGGCAGCAGGATACTTTGTGTCTGAAGCAACTATTCTAAGGCTGTTTGATGTAAACCTCGGATATGCTGCAGCTGTAGCTGAACTGCCCGGTAACCTGGTGCAGGGTGCTGCAAGCGCTGTAGTAGGATATATAGCAGTATCGGTTTTTGTGAAGGCCGGAATCAGAAAAAGATTAGCATAATGAAGAGTAAAAAGAAAACTTTATGATGCATAAAGTTTTCTTTTTATTTATATTTCATATTGACAATTGTTACCTTCATGGTTACAATATATAAAACCAATCGATACGATTATAAAACGTATCGATACACACGGAAGGGGGGTAACAATATGCAGGACAGTTATGCTGGAACAGTTAGGACTGGGCTTAAAGCAAGGGATATAGTAATAACGGGATTATTAATAGCACTTGTTTTTATATCAACGAAGTTTATTAATATAACATTACCTGTATCCATAAACGGAGGTCTGATCCATCTTGGAAATGTGGCATTATTCATGTCAGCCATAGTATTCGGGGGAAGGAAAGGTGCAGCAGCCGGAGCATTCGGGATGGCTTTGTTTGATATCATGTCACCTTATGCTGCCTGGGCTCCTTTTACTTTTATTGTAAGAGGGATTATGGGTTATATTATCGGATCTGTGGCGCATGCCAAAGGAAAGAATGGGAATAATGTTATACTGAATACAGCCGCAATTGTATTGGGTGGTATTTGGATGATGGCAGGATATTACCTTACAGAAGTTGTTTTATACGGAAACTGGATAGCTCCCGTCACTTCAATACCCGGCAATGTTACACAGATAGTGATAGGTGCGATACTTGGTTTGCCTGCCGCTTTTGCACTTAAGAAGATTAAACTTCCGGTTTAGGAATGGAGTGGTGTAGGTGAAGATTCCATTATTAATGACCCCAGGACCAACATATGTACATGAAGAGGTCAGAAGTGCCATGGCCAGAGAGATAACAAACCCGGACCTGGATCCGGACTTTTATGAGTTTTATAAGGAGACATCTGATGCTTTAAAAGCTTTAATGAAAACCCGGAATGATATTCTTATTCTGAGCGGAGAGGGAATACTGGGACTGGAAGCGGCATGCTGCTCTGTTATTGAGCCTGGCGACAGGATTTTATGCATAGATAACGGTATTTTCGGGAAGGGTTTCGGAGATTTTGCTTCCATGTATGGAGGAGAAGTTACATACTTTACGGATAAATACCGACATGCAATAGATGTTGACAAACTGAAAAGCTTTCTGGAAAAGGACAGCAGCTTTAAGGCTGCTACCTTGGTACATTGTGAAACACCTTCAGGAATAACAAACCCTGTTAAGGACATTTGCATTCTTCTGAAGCAGTATGGAATACTGAGCATTGTTGATTCCGTATCGGCTATAGGCGGTGAGGAGCTGTCGGTTGATGAATGGGGCATGGACATTGTGTTGGGCGGTTCACAAAAATGCTTATCTGCGCCTCCCGGCCTCACTTTTCTTAGTGTAAGCCATGATGCATGGAAAAAGATACTTGGCAGAAAAGCACCGATAACAGGCTTTTATTGCAATTTGTCCCACTGGAAAAACTGGTATCAGGACAAGTGGTTTCCTTACACTCAGCCCATAAGCGATATATATGCACTTAAGGCTGCTGTCGACAGACTGACAAAGGATAAAAGCTATATTTCAAGACACAGGATTGCTGCTGAAGCTGTAAGAAACAGCATCCGTGCAGCAGGCTTGGAGTTGTATCCTTTAAGTGGATTTTCAAATACGGTATCTACAATTATGGTTCCGGAAGGCATAAAATTTTCTGAGATAAATAATATAATGCTTAGCGAGCATAATGTAATGATCGCAGGAGCTTTTGACTTTCTAAAGGATAAAGTGATGCGAATAGGACATATGGGGGAGAACTGTTCTATAAATAAAATTAAAGCGGCTTTGGATGCTCTTGATGATACTTTAGCAAAGCTGAAACACAGAACCAATGCTAAAATGAGTGAGGTTTTTGCCAAAAGCTTGGTATAGAAATATTTTACTTGATTAAAAAACTGCACAACTGATAAAATAAATATAAAAGCTGCTTATTTAGCAGCTTTTATATTTATATACGAACACTTTTGTTAAGGCATATCAGAAGCGGAGGCATATATGAAACTTACCATATTGGGAAACAACGGTCCTTTTCCTGCAGCAGGTGGAGCCTGCTCGGGTTACCTGGTACAGGAGGGGAGTACAAATCTCCTGATAGATTGCGGTAACGGTGTATTGAGCAACCTGCAAAAAATAATAAACATAGAGGATCTGGATGCAATTATTCTTACTCATCTTCATAGCGACCATATATCTGATATGATGGTCTTGAAGTATGCCATACAAGTTAAAAAGGACAAGGGAGCTTTAAACAAAACCTTTAACGTCTTTGCCCCGCAAGAGCCAGCTGAGGAATACAAACGGATCAATATAAAAAACGTGTTTGAGATGCATCCTGTTACTGAAGAATTGAAGCTTCAGTTTGGTATACTTAAAGTCTCGTTTAGAGAAATGAAGCATCCTGTCAAGTGTTATGGAATTTCGGCAGACAATGGAAGCAAACGATTTGTTTTTTCCGGAGATACTGCCTGGAATGAAAACATAATTGATTTTTCGATGAATGCGGATTTGTTGATGCTGGATGCCGGCTTATTAACAAAGGATAAATCCAGTGAAGATGTTCCACATCTTACAGCAGCAGAATGCGGTATGATAGCTGCAAGGGCGGAAGTCAAGCGTCTGATTCTTACACATTTCTGGCCTGAGTATGAACTGAGCGAAATTTTAGGCGAGGCAAGACAATATTTTCAGAATGCTGAATTGTCTAAGCTTTTAAACAGTTATGAGATATAAAAGCGCTTAATACTTGTAATGTTGAAAATAAAAGGGTGGACAATATTTATATTGCCCACCCTTGCTTTGTGTAATATTATCTGATTTTATATCTCTTCAACTTCTTATCCAGCTCTTGAACCAGCATATCAAGACTTTCCGCGTCATGCTTCATGTCCTCGATTGCTTTCAACTGATGTTCGGTGGTTGCTGCAACTTCCTGGCTGGAAGCGGCTGTTTGCTGAGATACAGATGAAATGTTTTCTATGGCAGATATAACTTCATCCTTATCATTTTGCATCTTTGTAACGGACTGGTTAACTTCATTTATTTTCGCTACTATTGATGTAATAGCATTTGCTATATCACTGAAAGCGCTATCGGTTTTATTAACCGCAAGGTTTTGATCCTGGGATACTTTTTTCATAATCTCCATTGACTGAATAGCAAGCTGTGATTCTTCCTGTATACTCTGCATCAGAATGTTTATTTCTTCGGTGGATTTTCTGCTCTGATCAGCAAGTTTTCTTACTTCATCTGCTACTACAGCAAAGCTTTTCCCTGCCTCACCTGCTCTTGCTGCTTCGATTGATGCATTCAGAGCCAGCATATTTGTCTGCTCTGCTATGCTCTCTATGGATTCTACGAACAATCCTATATCTTTAGTTGTATTAGTAAGCTTTTCTACAACAGAGAATATCTTTTCTGTTGTTTCATAGTTTTCTTCAGACTTATTACGGAGGATACTGACTGAATCGAGACCGACATTGTTCAAACCATTTATTTTTGTAGTTTCTGCCATTACGCCATTGTAGCTTTCATATACAAAATTGATTTGTTCGGAGAGCTTCTCAACCATCTGAACTCCCTGTTGTGCTTCTTGAGCCTGTTCTGAAGCACCTTTAGCAATTTCGTCAATGGTTTTTGAGATTTCCTCTATTGCAGATGACGCTTCCTGAGAAGTAGCGCTTACTTTTCTGGAAGATTGAATTATTGATAAAGACAAGGTGAAGAAGCTTTCAATCAAAGTACGGATATCACTGAGAACAACGTTTACTGTCGTGGACACCCCGCTAAGTACTTCGTAGCTTTTAGAATCAACAAGTCTTGAAAAATCGCCTTTTTTTATCAAATCCATTTCTTTTGAAAAACGGTCAACAAGCCTTTTTATTGACAGACTGAAAACTATCTTTACTGTAGTGGTTGTGATTACAGCCGATAAAATGAAGTAAAATAAGGGTGACCAGTGTTGTGTTGTTATTCCTGTGACGATTCCCCATACAGCGCCCATGATGATTGATATAATCATAGCAACCTTAAAGGGATTAAAGTTTTTTTTGTCTGTTTCTTTCATATGTATTTACCCCCAGTTAATATAACAGATGATATTTTTACTTATCATAATAGTTTCGACGTTTTATATCAAAACTCCTTCTTATATATCTTTTTATTTTACAAAAAAATTTATTTTTTGTTACTTCAAATATACCACAAGTAAAAAGCAGCCTTTAAATCTCACTCTATAATTTAGTATTATTTTATAAATGGAAAAGTATGTCGAAATTCAGCGTATGCTAATTGTTTTTTGGTATGATATGGAATGATATGCTATAATATACATCAGTATGGCAAAGTTATCAATAATGCCGAAAATAGGTCATAGGAATTCAAATCATATATATGGATTATTAAGTTGGAATATGAAATTTAGAATTTGGAGAACAAAAAGTCATTACTGGAGAAAAGCGTGAACAGATATAGGTTTACAGCCTGTAATGAGGTGTTGGGTGGAGCAGGCTCTTCTTTATAAGGAAGGGGTTGGGAGGCTCATGGAAAGGGGGAAGAGGTATGATAGGATATGTGATTCCAAAGCATTTCTGGAAAGACGAAGAGCACTTCTGCAATACAGGGATTGGATTCAGTCTGATTTGTGATGGAGAAATAGCAGCCACAGCATTTTCTGCTTTCAGATATGAAAACCAACTGGAAATAGGAATTGAGACTTCAGAAAAGTACCGCGGCAAAGGTTTTGCATTTAGAGCTTGTGCTGCGCTGATAGATTACTGTATGGAAAACAGCCTTGAACCCGTTTGGGCTTGCAGAAGAGAAAATGAAGGATCATATAAATTAGCCCAAAAGCTTGGATTCGTACCTATCCGTTCTATTCCATATTATAGACTTCCAGTTTGAATATTTTATATTTAGATTAATTGTGTAAATACTCATAAAGAAGATAAAATTAATAAATAAATTTGAAAGTGGAGATATTTATATGAAAATTGACCTGCATCTACACACCAGTGAACGTTCTGTCTGCAGTACTGCCACGGCGGAGCAGCATATTTGTTCGGCGATTGAATACGGATTAGATGCAATTGTTATTACTGACCATGACAAGCTGGTTCCCCTAGGGTATTTGATAGAATTGAATCAGAGACACAGACCGTTCAGGATATTCGGGGGAATAGAAATCAGAATTGCAGACTGTGGAGAGGATGTGCTGGTGCTGGGCTTGCAGGAGCCTGTTTTGGAGCAGAAACAGTGGCTATATGGGGAATTGCATGAGTATGTCGGGAAAATGGGCGGATTTATATGTCTTAACCACCCGTACAGGTATTCAAATGAAGTGAGGCTTGATGTCTGCAAATACAAACCAGATGCCATAGAAATACACTCAACAAATATTGGCAGGTGTGATGAAGACATAATAAAGAATCTTGCCAGGAAGCTGAATACCAGACTTGTTAGCAATTCAGATGCGCACAGCCATTTGCACACTGGAATATTTTATAATGATATATGGGGTAATCCTAAAACAGATGCGGAATTAGTCGCATTCCTTAAGAGGGGAATGTACAGTTTGGGGAGAGATGAAAACAGGATTGAATGTTTTAATAAAAATGTGCATAAAAGGGAAGGGCTCATAAGGGACTTGATTGCCCAGGGCAAGACAGCAGAAGACTACAGTAAAATGACAGGGAATTGGGCAGGGGAGTACAACAGAGTCGCAATGGGTAAGTCTTACATTATTTAATATTTTTTGGGATAATAGTCAGGTATTGTGGTATTAATAAAAAAGTACTTAATTTTTTATCGTTTCATAAAATCTTCATAAAGAATATCTTGCAAGTCCGATGGGAAATTCATTCAAAAAACTGTATTTAAGCTAAATAAAATAATCCTGTACTGACGATGAAATTTGTTGTTTCTGATACCATGATTGCATAATATCGAACAAATGGATTTACAAATATCAATGCAAGTCTCCATAAGTTTTATAGCAATTTTATGATCAAAGTAATTGACATGTATTGTATAATTGTATACAATTATACACATATACATACTAAATATATAACGAATTGTTATTAAAGCTGGTATTCTTTATATATTAAGAAGTCAATTAACTATTTTTGATGTGATATTGAGCAGATTCGTCTGACAGGGACTTTTCTGTTTTGTATTACAATTCTCTGAGGGGGTAAAAAATGATAGAATTTAATAAAAAAACCAATACACTTGAGCAAACCCAATACAGGTATTCACTTCAGGATGTTTCAGAACCTAATCTTTATAGGGAAATATTCAGCTATGACGAAATCCCTAAATGTACATTCAACCATAGAAGAGTTCCTATGCAGCCAGCAGATGAAATATGGATTACTGATACAACCTTCAGGGACGGACAGCAGTCCAGAGCTCCTTACACTGTCGAACAGATAGTAAAGTTGTTTGATTATTTACATAAACTGGGTGGCCCGAATGGAATAATCAAGCAGTGCGAATTTTTCCTGTATAGTGACAGAGATAAAGAGGCTGTTTATAAATGTCAGGAGAGAGGCTATAAATTCCCTGAAGTTACAAGCTGGATCAGAGCAACTAAAAATGACTTTCAGCTGGCAAAAGATATGGGTATGAAGGAAAGTGGAATTTTAGTAAGCTGTTCGGATTACCACATATTTAAAAAGCTGAATATGACAAGAAGGCAGGCTTTGGATCACTACATGGGTATCATAAAGAGTGCTATTGAGGTTGGAATAAAGCCAAGATGTCACTTTGAAGATATTACCAGAGCAGATTTTTATGGCTTTGTTGTTCCTTTTGCATTAGAGTTAAGAAAGCTTATGGAAGACAGCGGTATGCCTATAAAAATCCGTGCATGTGATACACTTGGTTATGGAGTTTCATATCCGGGGGCTGCTCTCCCGAGAAGTGTTCCGGGAATTATTTATGGATTCAGGCATCACGCAGGATTCCCTAGCGAATTGATAGAATGGCACGGGCATAATGATTTCTATAAAGCAGTTTCTAATTCCGCTACTGCATGGATGTATGGAGCTTCCAGTGTAAACTGTTCTTTATTGGGTATCGGGGAGCGTACAGGCAATACGCCTCTTGAAGCAATGGTAATAGAATACGCCCAATTAAGAGGTACTACAGATGGGATGGATACTACTGTAATAACCGAGATTGCGGAGTACTATGAAAAGGAAATCGGATATTCCATACCTTCGAGGACTCCTTTCGTAGGAAGGCACTTCAACGTGACACAAGCCGGTATCCATGCTGATGGTCTTCTAAAGGACGAAGAAATCTATAACATATTTGATACCACTAAACTGCTGAAAAGGCCAATAGGTGTCGCTATTAATCAGGGTTCAGGTTTGGCGGGAATAGCACACTGGATAAACGGATATTTTGGTTTGACTGGAAGCAGGAAAATAGATAAGAAGGACGAGAGAGTAGTTACCATTAAGAATTGGGTAGACGAGCAATACAAGGGTGGTAGGGTTACGGCCATAGGTGATGACGAACTGGAAGAGGCTATAAGAACTATAGCACCGGATATATTTGATTTGGCTTTATAGTTGAAAGTTTAGAAATTATAGATTATAGTAAAAAAGGAAATTAACATCAAACTGATAGTGATTATGATAACAGGTAACTAAATTAACTCGTTTCTCTGTTATCTGGAAGCTATCAGTCATAATATAAGGGGGAAGTCAGCAATGGGGCTTAATTTAGCACAGAAAATTATTAAAGAACACTTAGTAAGTGGAGAAATGGTTTCGGGCAAGGAAATTTCCATCAAAATTGATCAGACTCTGACTCAGGATTCCACCGGAACAATGGCATATTTACAGTTTGAGGCTATTGGTATACCAAGAGTAAAAACTAAAAAATCAGTGGCATATATAGACCACAATACACTTCAGTCGGGTTTTGAAAATGCAGATGACCACAAATATATACAAACTGTTACTTCAAAGCACGGTGTATACTTCTCAAGACCTGGAAACGGGATTTGCCACCAGGTTCAGCTTGAAAGGTTCGGAGTGCCTGGAATGACATTGCTTGGCTCTGACAGCCATACTCCAACAGGCGGAGGCATTGGTATGCTTGCTATCGGTGCAGGCGGTCTTGACGTAGCTGTAGCAATGGGAGGCGGTCCATACTATCTAATGATGCCTAAAGTATGCAAAGTAAACCTTAAAGGTAAATTAAAGCCATGGGTTTCCGCTAAGGATATCATACTGGAAGTATTAAGAATCCTCACTGTAAAGGGTGGAGTAGGAAAGGTTATAGAATACGCAGGTGACGGAATCAAAAGCCTTACTGTTCCTGAAAGAGCGACTATTACAAACATGGGAGCAGAGCTCGGAGCAACTACATCCATATTCCCCAGCGACGAAGTTACAAAAGAGTTTCTTAAAGCGCAGGGAAGAGAAAATGACTGGGTAGAATTGAAACCTGATGTTGATGCAAGTTATGATGAAGAAATAGAAATAGATCTTGATATGTTGGAGCCTTTGGCTGCTAAGCCTCACAGCCCAGACAATGTAGAAAAGGTTAAAGAAATTGGAAAGATAAAAGTTGATCAGGTTGCTATAGGCAGTTGCACAAATTCATCGTATATGGATATGATGAAGGTTGCAAAAGTGCTGAAAGGAAAAACTGTACATCCAGATGTGAGCCTGGTAATAGCTCCCGGATCAAAGCAGGTTCTGACAATGCTTGCTAAAAACGGGGCACTGTCTGATATGGTCGCTGCTGGTGCCAGAATTCTTGAATCTGCGTGCGGACCATGCATAGGTATGGGTCAATCACCTGCTTCAAATGCAGTATCACTCAGAACCTTTAACAGAAACTTTGAAGGGAGGAGTGGGACCGCATCTGCAAAGGTATACCTGGTAAGCCCGGAAATTGCAGCTGCCAGCGCGATCACCGGAGTGCTTACTGATCCCCGCGAACTTGGAGAAGCACCTGCTATAGATATGCCTGAAAAGTTTGAAATAAGTGATAATATGGTGGTAGCACCTGCGCCGGAAGGAGCAGATGTAGAAGTAGTAAGGGGTCCTAATATAAAGCCGTTCCCTGTAAATAGTGAACTTCCGGAAAAACTGGAAGGAAAGGCTCTTATAAAGGTAGAAGACAATATTACAACAGACCACATAATGCCTTCAAACGCAAAACTGCTGCCATTCCGTTCAAATGTGCCGTATCTTGCGGAATTCTGCCTTACACCTTGCGACCCTGATTTTCCAAAGCGTGCTAAGGAAAACAATGGTGGTTTCATCATTGGAGGATCTAATTATGGTCAGGGTTCAAGCCGTGAGCATGCAGCTCTTGCGCCGTTGCAGCTGGGAGTTAAAGGTGTTATAACCAAATCATTTGCCAGAATTCACATGGCAAATCTTATAAACTCCGGAATAATCCCTATGACCTTTGCTAATGAGGCTGACTATGATACTATAGATACCGGGGACCAATTAGTAATGGAAAATGCTAAGGAACAGATCAAATCAAGCAGTGAACTGGTAATAAAAAATGTTACCAAAAATACTGAAATAAAGGTAAAAGTAGCATTGTCCGATAGACAGATAGAAATAGTACTTGCTGGCGGTTTGTTAAATTATACAAGAAAACAGAGTCAATAATTTAGATTCACAGTTATAGAGAATAGTTAAAATGTAAATATTTTTGATTAATAGCCAGACCAACGGGTACAAAGCCCTGGTCTGGCTAAATATCGGTATAACAGGCTGTGCATCAGCAAGGCAGAAATACAGGCACGTTATAATGTTCTGATGCAATAATGTAAGAATTGAGATTGCTATGATTTTAACAGGTGAATATAAGGAAAATATTCGCTCTTCAAAGGGGGAGAGCACTTATGGCTAAAATAGAGCATAATGAAAATGAAAATTTACTAAATTCCTTAAGGGGAAAAGTTTTTGCTCAACTCCAGAATGATATATTGAATGGGAAATATCAGCCGGGAGACAGTCTTATTGAAACAAGGCTGTCAGAGGAGTTGGGAGTAAGCAGAACTCCGATAAGAGAAGCAATCAGACAGCTTGAACTTGAGGGTCTTGTACAGTCAATCCCAAATAAGGGTGCAATTGTAAAAGGTATATCGTCACAGGATATTGAGGACATCTACACAATCAGGATGATGATTGAAGGACTTGCAGCGAGATGGGCAGCAGAAAAAATCACTTATGACGAATTGGAAGAGCTCAAGGAAGCACTGGATATGGAAGAATTCTACACTATGAAGAATGATACGGAACATCTACTCAAGTTTGATTCGAAATTTCATGATATCATATTCAAAGCCAGCAAGAGCAAGCCGCTTATGCATACACTAAGCACTTTCCACCACTATGTTCAAAGAGCCAGAAGTGCTTCACTTTCGTCGCCATCGCGGGCAAGAGAGGTACTTGACGAACATAAAGCGATTCTACAGGCCATAATAGATAGAGATGCAGATATGGCAGAAAATCTGACTACTCAACATGTTAGAAATGCAAGCCTGAACCTAATAAAGAAAAGAAATAATCAGGGCGGTATATGATATATCGTCCTTTATTTTTTTTCAAGACTGGCGATAAAGCTCTTAAAGTGTTTGTTACGGCTGGCATACAAGCTGAATAAAAGCATGATAAGTCCTGAAACTACGGGTATTGCAGGCCAGACAACCCTATGCATTATGATTCCGTATATCCACATGCCAAGGGGAGGGGCTACCATCATTACGGTGTTGAAAACGCCAAAGAGCCGTGCTCTTATGTTTTCTGGAGTATTCATCTGAAAATATGAGAGTAATGGAGCGCTTTGCATAACGTTTAGTATGATTACTATAACAATCAATATACTGAAAACAATTGTGATTATCCATGTAGATTTTGCAAAAAACGGAATTATTGGAAAGAAACAGAGCATTATAATCAGAGCCTGGAATTCAAGCAATACAAAAAAGTTCTTTAACAGCTTGTTTGGAGATTTCTGAACACCCACAAGAACTGATCCGATTATCATACCTACTGCCCATGAAGCTTCTATGACAGATAACTGGAAGCTCGATACTTTCAGTATTCTATAAGTTATGTATGGAACAATAAGAACTATAAGAGGTACTCCTATGATCTGAATAATGAATACAAATTTTAAAAGGAACTTGATTATTTTCTGTTCGTTTATATATATAAAACCTTCTTTTATTTCTTCAAAATAATTGTTTGATTTGACTGTGAATTCGGTGTTTGTTTTGAAGCGTAAGAATATTTCGGATAAGCCCGAAACAATGAATGATATACCATTAATCAAGAACACAAACCAAATCCCGAAAAGATTGTATGATAACGCTCCCAAAACAGGCCCTAGGATATTTGTTGACGCAAGTATTGCCTGCATGATGGAGTTTGATTTCAAAACCCTGTTTTCCTCAACTATATTGGGTATTGAGGCTGTAAGGGCAAGCTGAAAAAATGAATTGAACAATGCCAGGATTACCGTTGCAGAGATTATTAATAAAAGCGAACCGGAATACCTGCTGATTAGTACCATGAAGACCAATACAGTTATCCCGCTTAGAATATCAGCGGTTACGATTATTACTTTTCTGCTGTATCTGTCTATGAATACACCCGCAAACATGTTAACAAAAATTTTTGGTATTAACCCCAGTACTAATACTGTGGAGAACGCAATTGCCGAACCTATCAGATCAAGAACATATAAGCTCAGCGCAAAACTGAATATGGATGTGCCCAAAGTTGACACTAGCTGACCGCTAATGAGAAGAATAAAATTCAAACTATTACCTGTACTTTTTGTGTTGCTATTCTGATTTATTATGTTTTCCATAAATGTCCTCTTATGTTGTATGATGGCTTTATTATCTTCGATAATAATATTTCCAGTAAGACCAATTATAAATCATTTGTAAAAATAAGGCAAATAAAAAGTCACCTCAGAAAGAGATGACTTTCCTGGTGACCCATAGGGGATTCGAACCCCTGTTACCGCCGTGAGAGGGCGGTGTCTTAGGCCACTTGACCAATGGGCCGTACTTTGATACTGCAACAGTAATTATAGCACTTCTATAAAATTTATTCAATAGATTTATAAACGATTAAACGTATTTTCCAAAACTGATGAGTGCTAACAGCTAAGCTGCCGTATCTGCTTTCTGATTCATACATGAAGATACAATAAAAAGACAGACTGTTACACAAATATTAAGTGCAAACAAAATATCGGATTCAAAGGATATGCCTGATTTTAAATATTTACTGTGCAAGTCTTCTATGCAGTTGCATACTGCTTCGTAATCTTCTGCAATATCAGTAGTTTCCAGATCGTTGAAGGAATTTATATTTCCGGAATTAGCTTTATAAAACTGCGATAGTTTTGATTCGTAAAAATAATGCTCCACCATGTTACCTGAAAATTGTTTTGAATGGGCATGGCAGAAGTAATCGGACAGGTAGTGGGTTATCACTCCAAGCCTTTCTGAAAACTGCTTCGTACACTTTGGCAAGCGTGTAAATCTATAACTTATCATCTCTTTTATTTCACGCTTTAGGAAATTAATTGAATCTTCCTTGTAATGTGGTATCTTAATGTAGCTTGAAGAGATATCAGGCTTGATATTGCCGTATAGGAATCCTATACTGTTAAGCTTAATATTCATTTTGCTTTCTATTACCTTCTGTACTGATTTTGAAATATACAAATGTGTCATTGTATTCATATCTGTCTCCATTTCTATTATGGATAAATGAATTACAGCTGTAATGAAAATGCTGTTAGTGTAAAGAATAATTAATATGTTTAACAAGTTACTGATTTTATTTTATATACATAATGGGAAAAACGTATTAATACCGTGTAAAATCCGGGTTAAAGCAGTATCAAATATATAGTGTCCAAATGTTTTTCCGAAATACATGGTATTTATATATAAATCTGTAGTACTAATAGAAAAATAGTAATTGATGTAAAATGTTTTAGTATGACAGAATTTGAGAATGTGCTATAATAGCTGCTGAAAGCAAATATCCTTAGCAGTTTACGCAAACTGTGCAAGGCAGCTTTATAAAGAATAAGTTTATCCCTGATAATCGAGGAGATTGCTATGAAATTACCTTTAGAATTTTTAAACAAGATGAAAAATCTTCTGGGAATAGATGAATACACAGAATTTATAAACTCTTTCAATGATCAAAGGTATTACGGCTTGAGAGTGAATACATTGAAGACTGATATTGATGATTTTATCAGAAAGTCTCCTTTCCGGCTTGAACGTGTGCCTTGGACCCGTGACGGTTATTACTACAGCGAAGGTGATAGTCCAGGGAGGCACCCTTATTATCACGCAGGACTTTACTATATACAGGAACCCAGTGCAATGCTACCGGGAGAGGTAATAGATGCACAACCTGGAGAGTATATACTCGACATGTGTGCGGCACCTGGGGGGAAAACAGTTCAAATTGCTGCAGGAATGAAAGGGCAGGGACTGCTGGTTGCAAACGATATTAATTCCGACAGGGTAAAAGCCCTTGTAAAGAATATAGAGCTGTGTGGAATAAAAAATGCAATTGTGACTAATGAAACCCCTGAGAAGCTGGCAAATAACTTCAGAGGTTTTTTTAATAAAATATTAGTAGATGCGCCTTGCTCAGGTGAAGGCATGTTCCGTAAGGATGAGGAAGCCGCAAGAAGCTGGAAAAATTTCAAATGTGAAAAGTGCGCGGGCATGCAGTGGGAAATATTGCAGTATGCGGACAAAATGCTTAAACCCGGAGGGTATATTGTGTATTCTACCTGCACATTCTCACCCGAGGAAGATGAAAAAATGGTTTTGCGCTTTTTAGACTCTTTCGGGTATTATGATATCGTAGAAATAGCAAAGGTTGGAGGAATCGAGCCCGGCAGGCCTGAATGGGCAGATGGCAGTAATGAATTTAAGAAAACAGCAAGATTATGGCCTCACAGGCTTAAAGGTGAGGGACATTTTGTAGCTCATCTGAAAAAGAAAGAGGATTATAATTACGGTAATAACGTATTAGCAGCTGATAAAGCAGATTATTCCAAAATTTCAAATAAAGAGACAGAGAGCTGTTTGAAAGCGTTCAGAGATTTTGAAAATGAGTACCTAAATACTAATATAAATGGATGTTTTGAGCTGAAAGGGACTAATTTATATTGCCTTCCCGTTGAATATCCTGATTTGAGCGGGTTGAAAATTGCTAAATTCGGATGGTATTTGGGAGAATATATAAGAGGGAAATTTGAACCGTCACATTCAATGGTTATTTCACTAAAAAAAGAAGATATTAAAAACACTGTTGATTTTGCATCAACATCAAGAGAAATAATCAGTTATCTAAAGGGAGAGACTTTGATGATTGATGGCAGCAAAGGATATACCGGAATACTGGCAGATGGGTATACTGTCGGGTGGGGAAAACAAACGGGAGATATACTAAAAAACCTGTACCCTAAGGGATGGAGAAAAATGAGCTGAACGAAGAGTGTAAGGAGTTGATACAGTGAGAGATACACAAAGACTGGACAAAATTTTGGGGAATTTCGGATATGGCACCAGAAAAGAGATCAAACAGGCTGTTAAAAATGGAGTCATAAAAGTAGACGGAATAGCAGTAAAAGACAGCAGTATGCACGTTGATCCGAAATGCAGTGTAATCGAAATAAACGGAGAAATACTGAATTACAGAGAATTTGTTTATGTTATGATGAATAAGCCCGACGGAGTTGTATCAGCCACTTATGATAACAAGCTGCGGACGGTTATTGATATATTGCCTGAAGAATTCAGATGCTTTGAGCTTTTCCCTGTCGGCAGACTTGATATAGACACTGAAGGACTTTTGATACTGACAAATGATGGTCAGCTTGCTCATGAACTGTTATCTCCCAAAAAACATGTTTCAAAAAAGTATTATGCGCTAATAGAAGGAAAAGTAACGGAAGAGGATGTATCTGCATTCAAGGGGGGAGTTATTCTGGATGACGGCTACAAAACCTTGCCTGGTAATCTGACTATACTGAAGCCGGATCAGTTTTCAGAGATAGAGCTCGTTATATATGAGGGGAAGTTTCACCAGGTAAAGAGGATGTTTGAGGCTGTCGGTAAAAGGGTTAAGTATTTAAAACGGATAGAGATGGGTAGACTTAAACTGGATGAGGAAATAGCAGCCGGAAAATGTCGGGAGCTTACCAGTGAAGAAATAATAATACTTAAGGAATCGGTAAAAGTATCAGAGAATTGATTGTCTATATATTTTTATGCGCGTATTCTGTCCATAACTAAATAATCTGGCATAATGGCCCATTACTATAAGGAGTATGAGAATGAATAAACAAAATGTACAAAAGCTTGCTCTTTTTCTTACGGGTATAGAGCAAAGATTATTGGAAAATGCAGATTTTTTTAAGAAAATAACAGCAGTATATAAATCCGGCACAAAGGAGTATTCGGCAAACATAGTTTTTGAAAATAACAGGATAAAAATGAATTACAACGGTAATACAGAGGTTATGGAAGTTACCTGGCTTTCTGCCCGCATATCAAAACATGCTGAGAAATATGACGGTGTAGTCGTTGTCTATGAGGAAAGAGGAACGACCATATATATTGAGGCAGACAACAAAAACGTCAAAATGAAAACAAAGGAAACAGGTACGGATTCTTTATTAAAGGCCGATGCCAGCCTTAAGACTGATGGTAAGGAAGGCATGCACCATGGCAAATCACATATCGGAAATAGGGATTATTACATAAAAGTTGGACAAGCTGATGCGCTTTTGAAAGAAATCGGCGTATTAAGTGCTGAAGGAAAAGTAAAAAACGATATGATCAGAAAGTATAACCAGATAGATCACTTTATTGAGTTGATAAGTGATATGCTTAAAGATTTATGTGATAGATATGAGTCCGTAACTGTGCTTGACTGTGCTTGCGGGAAATCTTATCTGACCTTCGTTCTGAATTATTATATAAAGGAAGTGTTGAAAAAGCCATGTCATTTTATTGGGCTGGATTACTCCAATAATGTAATTGAAGCATCAAAGAAAATGGCGGAAAACCTTGGCTATAGAAATATGGACTTCAAGGTTACGGATATAAAAAACTATGTAGCAGCAAGGGAAATACATATGGTTATAAGTCTCCATGCCTGTGATACAGCTACAGATGAGGCAATAGCACTGGCGGTAAATAACCGAGTAAAATCAATGGTCGTTGTACCATGCTGTCACAAAGAACTACTTAAGCAGTATAGATATAAACCATTTGAGCATATTATTAAACATGGGATATTAAAGGCTAGGTTGGCGGATGTTCTGACTGATGGCACAAGGGCATTACTTCTCGAGGGATTAGGATATAAGGTGTCGGTAGTAGAATATATTTCGCCGCTGGAAACACCGAAGAATCTTATGATCAGAGCTGAGAAAACAAACGCTCCCAACCGTAAAATACTTGATGAGTATTATGAGCTTAAGAAGTTGCTTAATATTTCGCCGGCGCTGGAAAAATTAATTTATATACAAGAGAGCTAAAGTTTTGAAAATATTGAATTTTTCCATATATGTGCTATAATGTGATTTGTTTAAATGGTATATTGACAGATTTCAATGATTGTTATTGAATGCTTTATACCAAAATACATTTAGTACTGATAAAATAATTATTTATGTCCAAATATTATTTTAAAGAGGTGTAAATATGACAAAAACAGTTCAACAGTATTCAGAAAACGGAGTAATCGTATCAAAACTTCCGATTTATGCCGGAGATGATTTAACGATTACATATGATGGTCTTCTCGCAAAATGTGGTGCTAACATGATTTATGTTCATATAGGATATGGGGAGGAATGGGAGAATAAAGATCTAATTGCAATGGAGTTTGATGGCGGGGTCTTCAAAACTACTTTGAAGTCAGTAATGGCTGGAAATCTTAACATTGCTTTTAAGGATAGCGCAGAAAATTGGGATAATAACTCTTCAAGCAACTACTCCTTTGAGATTTCAAAAAAAGCAGCAAAAACAGCTAAAGTTAAGGATGAGGATGCTGTAGAAAAAAAAGCTGCCGGTAAAAAAACTGCTGCAAAAACCAAGACGGCAGCTCCCAAAAAAACTGTTACAAAAGATGAAAATGCAAAAACAGCTGTAGTTAAGAAAACTGCAAGGAAGACAACGAATAAAAAAGCCGAAACGGAAGAATAACTGGTTTTTCGTTTGTGCAACAGTACTAAATTACTATTTATATTTTTGTTAATTAATGTTATAATTTTAGTATTAGATATGAGGAGGGCTTTGAAATGGAAAGAAAAGATGAGAAAAAAGGTATCATCAGACTCAGTGATATCGACAGAAAGGTATTGCTTTCATATTCCAAAAACACGCCGGAAGCGTTGCTTAAGCCCACAATGAATAATACTGCACATAGTGAACCGATAGTAAAGATTCAGTAAGTCTTAACGAAAGAGGCAGGAAGCCGAAAGGTTTCTTACCTCTTTTATTTATTATTTGAATATTGAATTATATAAGACTATATGTTAATATTTATAAGAGGTCATCATGAAGATGGCGTATACAGAGAAGCTTTTGAAGAAAACAAATCCTACTAAGAAAATATGGGCTATGAAGGTCCTCGAGAAGGGGCATTCATAGCTTTTTCTATTTTTGTTTGAGTTTATAGGAGGATGGTAAAAATGCACATACCAGATGGCTATCTGAGCTTGCAAACCAGTATACCCTTTCTGGGAGCTATGGCTCCAATATGGTCTATAGCCTTGAATAAAGTTAAAAAAGTCCTGAGTCTCAAGCAGGTTCCGTTACTGTCCCTGTGTGCCGCTTTTTCCTTTGTAGTTATGATGTTTAATATACCACTGGGGCAAAGCTCGGTTCACGCAATCGGCGCAGTGTTTATTGCGGTATTGCTAGGCCCGTGGGCTGCATGTATTGCTGTATCAATAGCGTTGGTAATTCAAGCTTTTGTTTTTAGTGACGGAGGGATTATAGCGATAGGGGCTAACTGTTTCAATATAGCTTTTATAATGCCATTTGCGGGCTATTACATATATAAAGCGATAGCCGGAAAAGCGGATATTTTATCAAAAAGAAGTATTGTCGGAATATTTATTGGCAGCTATGCAGGAATTAACCTGGCTGCTTTATTTACTGCAGTGGAATTCGGAATACAGCCTATTCTATATAAGACAGCAGAAGGACAACCGCTTTACGGATTTTTTCCTTTGGCGGTATCAGTACCAGTAATGATGTTTGAACACCTTGTTTTTGCTGGACCTGTAGAGGCGGCTGTAACTGTTTCTGCGGTGACCTATCTTGCAAAATTCAGTCCTCAATTGTTTGCTAAAAATGATAATGAAGTCATTGATCAAAGCATTGGTGTTTTTAGAAGGTATAAAGCTTTTATCCTGGCTCTGCTTGTGATGGTAATACTCACGCCTGTGGGTCTTTTTGCTACCGGTACCGCATGGGGTGAATGGGGAAAGGATGAAATTAGAAAGCTTTTGGGGTTTATCCCGGAAGGGATGGATAGACTTGCAGAAAAATGGGATGCATTGATACCCGACTATACAATACCGGGATTGGACAGTAGTTTTTTCAGTTCGTCTATAGGATATATTGTATCTGCGGCTATCGGCATAGTTATGATTTCTGTATTGCTTATTTTATCAGGCAGGTTTATAGTAAAAAAAGGGAACAAGGAAAAACAGGACTAATAATTATCCGTTTATAGGAGAGTTTGAAATTGAAACACGAACAGAGAATATCCCTGCCTGAATGGTTGTCTGATACAAAAGAAAATCATGGGTATGAGTTTGGCCGGGCAGGTATGGGATTCTTACGAAAGACTGTTATCGAAGTATCCAGAATATTTGAAAATGATGTTCTTGCTGAGAGATACGCATCAAAGGGTGGGCTGCTGCAGCATATTGATCCCAGGATAAAGTTTTTTTCTATGCTGTATCTGATAATGTTTTGTGGAATAACGACAAGTATTGCAAAACTGATTGCTCTTGTATGTGTATCATTAATCTTTGCGAAGTTGTCAAACCTCGGAATAACAACTTACATTAAAAGAGTATGGCTTGTTTTGCCGGTCATAGTGCTTATAGTATCTGTGCCTGCAGCCACAAATGTGATACTACCTGGTAAGCCATTATTTTATGTTTACAAAAATTTGGATTTTTTTGTTATGCCTCATCAGCTCTTTTTTTCTGAGGAGGGATTATTGGCTATTATCAGAATGGCGTTGCGCATCGGCTGCTCAGTTTCTTTTGCATATTGCCTGATTATGAGTACAAGGTGGACGATTCTGGTAAAATCTTTAAGAGCGTTAAAGATTCCTATGTTTGTGATAGCAATTCTTGATATGACATATAGATTCATTTTTGTTTTAGTGAGACTTACGGTAGATATTTTTGAAGCCAGATTTCTCAGAACTGTAGGAAGAATAAAAAACAAGGAAAACAGAAATTTTATTGCCAGAAGCATAGCATTTTTGTTTGCAAAGTCAAATCATATGAGCGAAGAAATATATGAAGCCATGGTCTGCAGGGGATATACAGGGGAACCTGTAGCCTTAGGGGACCTTAAACTGTCTGTACAGGATGTAGTCTGGGTTCTTAATATTCTGATTATTAGTGTAATTTTAGCAGCTATATAAGGCTGTAAGTAAAAGTTATTCACCGGGGGAGATGTATGAAATCGAATATGCCTTTATTACAACTAAGTGATGTATGCTTCAACTATCCCCATGAGGACTCTGTTCTCATGGATATCACCTTTAGTATTGGACAGGGGGAAAAAGTATGTATACTGGGGGCGAACGGAAGCGGAAAGTCAACGCTTCTAAAGCTGCTGTGCGGTCTTGTTTCCCCTCAGAAAGGCGAATTTAAAGCCTTTGGCACACATGTTACCGTCAAATCCTTCTCGAAAGATTCTTTTTCAAAGGACTTTCATAGAAAAATAGGGTTTGTATTTCAGAACTCGGATACCCAACTTTTCTGCAGTACAGTAAGGGAAGAGATAGCTTTTGGTCCTTTACAGATGAATATTCCTTACGAGGAGGTTAATAACAGGATAGCTGATGTTTTGGATTTACTGGACATACAGCACCTTAAAGAAAAGACACCCTTCAAGCTAAGCGGCGGTGAAAAGAAAAAGGTTGCGCTGGCTTCCATACTGGTGTTGAATCCTCTGGTACTTATTTTGGACGAACCAACAAACGGACTTGATCCAAAAACCCAAAGGTGGCTTGTAGAACTCTTGACAAATCTAAACAGGACGGGAAAGACCATAATCACTTCAACACATAATCTTGAACTTGTACAGGAGATTTCCGACAGGTGTATAGTTTTTGGAGAAGACCACAGGCTGGCAGCGGATGATTCTACTGAGAAGGTTATGGCTGATATTGATCTCCTTAAAAGGGTTAATATAGTTGATGAATACTATCACAGGCATGGCGATGGCCATCATGCACATTATCATATCCATAACTATTAGGAAAACGGCACACAATTTAACATCAACTACCTTCGTCCTTGCAAATTTTATTAATCCTTGTTATAATATACCCGTAGGGGGTATATTATCCTGATGAAATAAATATTATATTGGGAGGTAATCAATATGTCGGTAAAAGTGTATTCAACACCAACTTGTCCTTGGTGTACTGTCGTCAAAGAATATCTGTCATCAAAAAATATTGCTTATGAAGATATAGATGTTTCAAAAGATAGGAACGCTGCAATGGAAATGGTACAGAAATCAGGTCAAAGGGGAGTTCCTGTCGTGGATATTAACGGTACGGTAGTAGTTGGGTTCGATCAAGGTTCTATCGATATGCTTTTAGGAATAAAGTGAGAGTAATTCACAGAATTACACTATCATTAGTATAATGATAGTGTAATTTTTATTTGGAGGTATAAGATTTGTTTGAAGAGATTGAAATCAGAGCCAGTTTGCCGCAGATAGGATATAAAGCCCCTGATTTTATGGCAAAAACAACCTTTGGAGATATGAAACTATCAGACTTGGCAGGCAGATGGATTGTTATGTTTTCGCATCCGGCTGATTTTACCCCTGCAAAGTCTTAATGATAGAGCAGATAAGTTAATCTTCTTAGCACATAATTACTCATCGGTTGTGCATAAATAAAGTTTTTGATCAATAAAAATAATACTATATGTACAGGATAAAAGCTGTACTGAAATACCCTAATAATTTTAAAATTATGCTTTATAAATAAATTAATAATAATTACTGATAATACGGAAACTAATTGTAAAGGGTAATAATTGTATAACATTACTCCGAAAAGTGTTACAACAGATTGCATAAATATTAGATAATATTTTCCTTCAACTATATAGAAAACTACTACTAAAGCAATTCCATAAACTCCATATTCAAAATCAAATTCATGCGCGACTATCCCCAAAAGAGAAATCATCAAATATTTTAAAAATATATTAATTTTCAAATCATAAACTTTCAAAGCAATAAGCCCTGTCAATAACGTAAAACACACATTAAAATATTCGTTTTCAAACAAAAGCATATAAGGATACTGCGAAACAATTGCCAATACCAATATCCTTAAAGCGTATGCATTAAAGTTACTCGTTTTTTTATATCCATTTGCGATACCCCAAGCAAAAAGTGGAAGTGCCAGCCTGCCGGCAACAGGGAAAATAATGATATTAGGAAAAAATACTTGTCCCATATGGTCTAATATCATTGTCAGCATTGCAATTATTCTAATCATTTAATGCCCTCAAATCACCTAAGAAATACTAATTGAATATAGTTAATATTTTTTGTTTTTTATTAAAAGTAAACCACCCAACTCCTAATTTTTCTGCTTTGTTAGAATTTATACTATGCATGACAATTTCATGAATTAATCCTTCTTGTGGTATTGCGGTAATTACATTTTCATTGTCAAAATATATAATCTGTTCAGTTAATGCTGATGTACTAAAAATACATTTATTATTTATAACGTCAATTATCTTTTTGTTGCTACCATCTTTAGAAATTACAAATATTTTACTATCAAATTGAATTATGTTTTCATATATGCATTCTATATTAATCTTTGTTGTTTGTTTGGAGATTATGGCATGTGTTAGCAACTCGGTAATGTTATCCCGAAAATTTACTTTTTGATATTTAAGTTCTTTATCAATTATTTCAAAGTTTGTAAAGGCAGATTCAAAACCACATTTATCTATTATAAAGCTGCCGGGAATTTCAGTCCCATTCTTAATATGATGTACAAAGCTTTCAATATCAATTAATAAAAGGCTTTCTAATTGGTCATAATAGTCTTTTCTTCCAATCTCCCAAAAGTCCTTTTTTTCAAACCAGCATATGTTTCCTGTTTTAATTAACAAGAACGTGCCGTCATCACTAACCTCAATCCTATCTAGACGCAACATTGTATCATCAATTCCTAGTTTCCCTGGTACAATAAAATGATTTTTGTCTATTGAATCTAATAAAAGTATTTGAGAGTATTGCGGAAGTCCATACTTATGATCTATTTGAGGAATCCTTACAAGAGAATATCTTGAATTTATTCCGTGAATATCCACATGTTTTAACAAGGAATACTGGGTTTCATGCATTTTTGAGATATTAAACTCTAGAGAAAAAATATTTTCTTCAGAAAAATCAAAACAATTAACCTTCTTAAACTGTAAGCATACGGTATCATACTTTTGCTTACTTATAACGTAATACATAGTATCTTTTGTATTTTTATAGCTGGCATTTCGTATATTAGTTTCAAATTTATGATAATCAGTTAATTTTGTAATACTATTATGCTTAATAATTCCTGGTATCCACCCTGAAGGGTCTGATTCTTCATAGTAATTTTCATTATCAAGGTATACTAATGTACCTTCAAAAAAAATATCTGTACCAATTACTTGTTTATCTTTATATCCAGAAATCTTAATACAGTTTACCATTATTTTCGCTCCTATCTCAGCAATTAACAGCCTCTTTACATTATTCTAGTAAGTAGACCTCACATCATTATTAAGGATGTGAAGTCTACTCATTACAATATTAATACCAGCAATGTATACCTTCAATTTTTGCTCCATAAACGTTTATGGGATGATAATGATTCATATATCCGTCTCCGCTGCCATGTGCCATATGCCATATAGGTGTTCCAGCTCCGCCCCTTCTAGCTGCCTGCTCTGCTTTTGCGTCTGTTATTGCAAAAACACTGTAACCAGTTGATACTGCGACAAATGCTGCATTATCGTTAGGATAAGGTCCAGCAATATAAACATCAGTTTTATCTTCATCTAAAGTTGCAGCATAATAATTATATGTATTATTTTTTCTTAATTTTTCTGCAATTTCTGTCGCCGAATAATATATAACTCCTGCAATTGTTATAGTTGCTGCACATGCTAACAAAAACGCCAAAAGTTCAGATAAAGCCCAGGCTAAAGGAATTACTAAAGGTGCTTGTGCTTTAACTTTTAAATCAGATTTGCTTATTTTATGCTCTTTATTTGTGTCTTCATCAATAATTGTTGCTACCAACTCATTGCTACTGGACTTTTCAACTTTTACTTTATACTTATTTGTTTTACTCTTTCCAAAGCCGAAAACTTTGTTTTTGGACTCTTCAATAGTTTCTAGAGTGACTTCATTTGTATCTTTGTTAAGTGTGGCATAGGCAGTACCTTCCTCATACTCACCCATTACCTTACAAATACTATCATCATTTTGAATTACTTTCATGTTGCCTGAACTCGTTGTATCTTTTGCAAATGTGTAATTACTAATTAACCCTATGAGCATAAAACATATGCATACTATCATAGCTATTGGCTTTCTAAAATGTATTTTCATTGTGATACTCTCCTTCTAATTATCATTTTTGTTTTATAACGCAACAAATCCTTCCCCAAAAATTCTATCTTTGCCTTTTTCTCCTAAGTCCTTAGATAAGCTTTTAAGAATGTTGTAAATATCATCTGGCAAATTCACATTATTTTCAGACAAACCAAACTTTTGAGGGTCTTGAAGTATTAAAGCTATTAATCCAGTAATGTGAGGGGCAGCAAGTGAAGTTCCTAGCAATTCCTCATATCCTCCATTACTTGAGGTTGAAACAATACCAACACCAGGTGCAGAAAAGTCAATCTTACCTCTTGGTGCAGTCTTACAAATTCTAAACCTATTATCTACTGCTGTTACAGAAATTACCTTGATATACGAAGCAGGGTATCCAGCTTCACCACAATACGAGTTGTTTGCCGAAGCAACAACTATAATTCCGGCATCAACTGCCTTAGTTATAGTATTTCGTAATAGTGGAGTATCTTTTGGAATCGCAAAACTCATATTGATTATTTGTATCTTGTTCTTAATACACCATTCAACACCGTTTGCAATAGCAGAAATTTCTCCTTCTCCGAAATTATCAAGGACTTTTATGGGATACAATTCAACGTCTGGTGCAATACCTACAATGCCAAACTCGTTATTTTGTGCTGCAATAACTCCACTTACTAGTGTTCCATGTCCCAAATTGTCTTTAGGCAGTTGCATGGGATCTATTGCATTGTATCCTTCCTTGATATTTTTACCAAAATCGGGGTGCTTGAAATCAATGCCACTATCCATAATAGCAACTTTTACACCCTTTCCAGTAGCCTTTGACCAAAGAGTAGAAGCTTTTATACTCTTAATACCCCAGGGAATTATTTGTTTAGTTTTTAGAGTGTCTAAATTTACTAAGTTTTTTGACATGTAAAAATTCTTATGCCCCCAAAATATATTCCATGCGGTTATTACTACGATTAATAGCAACACCCCTAAAAAAATCCTGCCCTTTTTCATCGGATACTGAAAACTCCTTTTATCATAGTTTTATATTGTGTACACAATATTTTACTCTTTGACGCACTTAGTACATGATATTACCCAACTAGACAAAGTAATTATAGTTTTGAAGCTTCTGTGGTATAGATTAACATATATGCATTTCATAATCAATGAATAATTTGTTAAAATATACCATATAGTCATCTGATGATTTAGACATACTCTATAACATAAGCATATTAATTTTTTATGTCATGCCCTGAATATACTTAATATTTCCCAGTGATTAAGCTAAAAAGTAGTGTTAATAAGGTTAGTGGGGATTAAGTGTAACTTCTATTAAAAATATATAAAACCCCCTTGGCAAAGATTAATAACGAGCCAAGAAGGGTCTTATAAACAAATGGGCTATATACATGGCTAAAAAGGAAGTTTAAGATTTTAGTAGACTCCTAGGTGTCTTAGGTTGATAGAAAATCCAAACACTTGCCGAGCTTGAGGAAATTAAAGCAATAAATGTGAGTAAAGTACCTATGACAGAACATAATTTTTTCATACATATAACTCCCTTCTCATTTTTAATTAATAATTGTTTACATCATCTTGTAAACTATGTACTACTGATATCATTTTATCATAATTTCCTGAATTTGAAAAAAATTTAATATCATAAATATAACTATTTAAATTTTCCTGTATTACAAATTTATTGTAGATTTCACGGTTAATCAAATGATATATAATACTTACATATACAACAATGTTTATAGCTGAGAAGAGAAAAACTGTAATAGGTATAAGAATTTGTATACTATGAGAGGAAGTAATTAAGGCTTTATCAAAAATAATGATTTTGCCCATTGATAGTAAAAATAGAATATTTATTAAGAAAATTATTATTGTTGAAATTGTAATTGGCTTACTATATAAAACAACTTTTAGTAAGTTTAGCTTAGAGAAGGAAGATTTTTTTAGTAAAATATATGCTAACAAAGTGTATTCTATGGTTCTTTCCGGAAGGGAAAATATGAAATTCAATAAAATTGATTTATTTAAGCTGTCAACTGTTTCTCCAGTAAAATAAAGCATTAAAGGTACATATGAAAACTCAATAACAATAAGTGTAAGAATACTACAAAACGTACAAGTGAACGCTTTTAATATATTTTCAACAGTTGAATAGAGCTTGTACAATGTAATTATACACAAAAAGAGTAAGATTATAGCTCCGATAAGAATAAGATTTTGATTAATTTTTAAAAAACGCAAAAATTGTGTAATTGATCCAACTGTTAATATTGTAAATATTATTTTAGAAATATCATTCCGTGTAAAAAATTGGCAATATTCTTTGTATCCCGTTTCCATTTGCTGTCTCATATTTAAGCTAATGTTATTATCAAATTTCTTTAGAATAATTAGAGTGAAGACTACTAGGAATGTTTCTTCAGGTATTGATATTAATAATACATTTAGAATATGAGTCAATATTTCGTTTAAACTTAAAAATGTTATTACCAAAATATATCACTCTCCCCAAAAAAGTCGTTTGTTACATAATTTTAACATATGTTTACATATATGTAAATGTACGTTTTATTATGGTGTTTTATTATGGGATAATATTAGCTTATCCTATTTTTTATAGACTAAGTACAGAAGTGCAAAAACTATTGTGAATAATGTTATGAAATAATTTTTAAACAACTGCTTTATAGGACTAAGTGATTTTAAGGTGTTACAGGACATCTATATAGTTAATATTTACCTATATCACATCTAGCTTTATACTGATGTTATCAGGGACGAATACGATAAAATACAGAATAAATTATATAGAGAAAACCTTAAAGCCTTTGATTTTCCTACATTTATCGAAATTGACCGACAACAGTAGAAAATGAATAATAAGAAGACATATATTATGAAATAAAAGAAAAACCTTCTAAAATATGAACTATGAAGCTAGTGCTAATACATATGTTCCAGTTATAATAAGTAATACAATAGTAAAACAAAATTGTATACAAATCATATGATTTCATAGACAAAAGATGAGACAAGGAAAACACCGATTTATGGAGATAAAAAGGTATAACTTAACTCAAACATTGTCTATGTAACTTGAATATGATTACGTATACAAGTATAATTATATTATCAGCAAATGAGAGGAATTGATAATATGATATACGGATACATGAGAATAAGTACCCAGAAGGAAAAACAAACAACAGATAGGCAGAGAATAACACTACAGCAGTATGCTGAAACAAACGGATTTAGTTTCACTGATATAAAGGAAGAGAGAATAAGCGGTACAGTTAAGGCAGAGAACAGAGAAGTATATAGTGACCTTAAAAACAAGACTTTAAGGCGAGATGATATATTAGTAATTACAGACCTTGACAGGCTAGGCAGGAATGCAGATGATGTGATTGCAGAACTAAAAGACTTAAAGCTAAAAGGCATAAGAGTAATTGCCCTTGATATTCCATATATGAACGAATACAAGAAGGCACAGAACAGCAGTATATATGATATGGTAGTTGATATAGTAATAACCTTAAAAGCTCATATGAGCCAGCAGGAGAGGGAGAAAACAGTAGCAAGGATAAATCAGGGACTGGATGCAGCAAGAGCCAAGGGGATTAAGTTAGGCAGGAAACCAGTGGAATTGCCAGAGAACTTCATTAAGGAATATAGGAAATTTAAAGATGGAAAGTACGGAGATATGACAGCAACAGGATTTGCAAAGATGTTAGGGATAGGTAGAGCTACACTATACAAGTACATAAATATATTAGAGTCAGAGCAGGAATAAGCACCTGCTTTTTTCTTGCCATGAATAAAGGTTTCCGGCTAGGTTTACAAAGCTTCGAGCATCCTATATTCCTGTATGTGTATGAGCATATTAAGTCATAGGTCGATGTTAGTGGATGCGATTGAAAAGAATAATAAGACTCTCTATTAAGCAGGTAAAATCCTTTTGTTTTTATTGAGTAATATAGGTATATTACCTATGGGGTAAAAGTGTATTCTAGCATTCATATCATATAGTTTTCCCTAGAAAATTAAGAAAAAAATATTTATAATTCAGAAAAATGACGTAAAAAATACGAAATTAGTATTGCATTACTAATAATTTAGTAGTATACTAGAGGTGGACGATATAATATTGCAATATGATGAATGAAGAAGAAATATAGTGAATAAGCCTGTCCGAGTGAGATAATCCTTTCAAACAGCTATATAAGAGGTTTGATTCTATTTTGTCTACATGGTATTATTTAATCAGAAAATTTAATAAATTTTTTTTGGAAACATTCAACTTCAAAAAATGTTACACTTTTTGAGGGTATTGTTATATTGTTTCCTTATGTCATTTGCATAGATACTTTGTGCGAGTGAAGATTATTTTTCAGAAGAAAGGCGGAGAGATTATATATTTGATTCGAGTTGAAAATAAAAAAAGCTAATGAAATTAGCAATTTTGGTAGTTGCTTTTTTATTTTGTTTTGTGTTTTCTAGGATATTGGCGTATCCAAGATTTATGTAATGTAACAAGATTCAATCTTTGTACATTGTAGCACTTCTTAAAATTAATTTCAATACCAAAATTAAATTCTATCCAAAATTATTTGAGACAGGTTAAAAGAAAATAGATACAACGCACCTGTGTTTTTTGCTGTCTGCGTATTTTGTGAGGATAGTCTTATATCCTATTGTCTTTATTCTTTATCCCTTAATCAAATAGTTTCAGTTACACATACCATGCAACTTCATAAGCATTGAGTTTGCTTTAATTGACATGGATAAAAATTGTTTAATTTACAATCACTATCAAAAAATAAGGAGCTATATATGAGTACAGTATTTACAGAAATAAGAATAAATATACATACTATTGAATTCTCTTATAATAGAGTTTCAGAAACAGACCATGAAAAATTAATGGATACATTAAAACCTGCTAAACAGAATAGAACAAATGCAGAAGTGAAAATTTTTAAAGGATATTCACAATTTAAAGGGATTAGGTATCAGTATGTTTTGATTAATAAACATGGGTTTCAAAACAGAGTTTTGAAAGTGATTGTTAATCCCATGAACGTACTGAATAAACAAGATTTATTAATTGAAGATTTAGACCTTTTTTTAAAAAGATATAATTTTTTCATGATTCAGGAATTTAGCTTACAGACATTATCATATGAAATGTTTTCAAGAGTAGATTATTATATTGATTTTGAATTTGAGCCAATAATAAAAGAAATTCTATTGAGAATTTATAAGAAAGCACCAAGCAATTACAAGGGTTTAAGAAAGACGGATAAATATAAATCAAGTGTATATTACAACAGCAAGAGCAGACAGGTAAACATATACTCTAGATACCAAAAAATAGTAAATAAATTACTAGAAGATACGTATAGTAATCCTAGTGTTGTAGATGTCAAGACAGAAGTAGAGTCATTTGTTAGCCAAAAGGATAAAAATACTATTAGGTTTGAAGTACAGATAAAAAGAAAAAAGATAATGTACTATCTTAAAAAAGAAGGTATCTGTCCGGAACTTATAAACTATTGGAATTATCGTGATGCTGCATATTTTATTAGTGATATACTAAAGCCGATTATTCAGAATGGAAACTATTATAACAGCTATCATTCGAGAAGAGTGCTGATGGAGTATTACGGTAATAAGAAATTCGTTGATAGAATAATTAGATTTCAAAATTATCTAAGTAACTATGGCTATGATAAGGCTAAAGTGCAATTTAAAAATTACAATAAATATATTAGATATTTAGCAGAGGCAGGAGTTAATCCTTACTTGATCCCCTATAATACAGGTATAACTTATACTAAAAATCCTATAAAGTTTTTGAGTAGTTCTATTGAAGCTTATAGGATTCCGGCGCAAGAATGGACAGGGTTGATTAATGTATCAAATGGAACAAATAAGCCTGCAGACAACATAGAATAGGAAAGGAAGAAATTTGGGGGTTATAGATGAAGATTACATATAACAATATAAATAATCAGACATTTGTCAGTGTGTATTTACTACCAGGTGAGGAAATTAATATAGATTCAATATCGGAACTTAAAAAGAAGCATAAGCATGTTGCGCTAATGAGAGGTGGAGCAAGACCATATAAAGAAACACTAATAAAAGCACTAGCAATATAATATTGATTTACATGTCCCTATGTGGTAAACTCTACCACATAGGGATTATATATTTTAATCAACGGAGTGGATTATATGAATGTTGTTGGCTACTGTAGATTGAGTAGAGATGATGATGCAGAAAATATGAGTATAGACGAACAGAAGAGAATCATATTAAATTATGCTTCTGACAATGGACTAGTTATTAGTAGAATATATATTGATGATAATTGTAGCGGCTTTACAGTTGATAATGATAATACTTCATTATTTGATAGACCTGAATATAACGAAATGATGGAAGCGGTTAAGGTAAGAAAAATAAATACTATCATCGTTAAGGATTTATCAAGACTTGGAAGAAAAATGAATAGCCTATTGACTGCAATTGAGATAATGGAGAAGTATGATTGTAAGTTAATAGATGCAAGTAAGAGACAGGAAGTTTCTACTAACGATGATTATACTGGTATTGAAGCGTGGTTTTATGATAAATATGTTAAGGATATTAGTAAAAAAGTAAGGCAGTCTTTTTTTAATAAGCAAAGAGAAGGACGCTTAATTATGGGAAACTATTTTGGTTATGTTAAGCAGGACAAAACTACTCTAGTAGTTGATGAAACAATCCGACCTTGCATAGAATTGGTTTATCGCTTATATATAGAAGGAAATGGATATTATAAAATCGCTTCATACCTGAATGAAAATACAAATTACCCTACACCAAGCCTATATTATGCAAGAAAGCATTCTGATAACGGTAGAGTGTACAAGCATAAAGTAACGGAGCGATGGGAGGGGTATCACATTCAAAATATTCTTGAAAATGATGTATATACAGGATTGTTAAGAACTCATAAAAAGCAGACTAAAAGCATTAGAGGGTATGTAAAAAAACTTCCTGAGTCAGAGCATTTTACCTTTGAAGATCATCATGAAGCTATAATAAGCAAAGCGGATTGGGAGTTAGTTCAGGAGATTAGAAAAAATAGAGATAAAAATGATTACAAAGGCAGTGCCAAGAATGATTATGTTTTTAGAGGATTTACTGTATGCGGTGAATGTAATTATCATGCAGGAGCTTATATGCTGAAACGCAAAGTAAAAGTACCTGCATATAATTGCAGCCAGTTTACTAGGTATGGAACTAAAGGCTGTGGGAATAAAGAAACTAAAGAAGAGGACTTGCTAAACCAGTTTAAAGCCTTTTTAATGGATACTAGAAATGCCTATAGTGATTACTTATCGAGTATTGATTTTAACAATAAGATAAAAGACAATCCAAAGATAATTAAGAAGCTTCAAAAGGAATTGGAGAGGCTAGAGCAGGAATTGAAAGTATTAATTAATCAAAAGATACAAGCAATAGTTAAGGAAGCGGATGAATATAAACAAATAGTATCTGATACATATAACAAACTTGAAGATGAAAAGAAACAACGGATATTGGAATTAAAAAATCAAATTATGGAGCTAGAAAAACAAACAAGCAAGGAAGCTGAGAATACTGTTAAATCTGCAATTAGTGTAATGGATGAAATAATTACTAGCGACAGACCTAGCCGGAAGCTACTAGAAATGATACTGGATAAGGTAATATTACATAAGGATAGAATTATTGAATTTAAACTAAAAGTTGATATAGGTGATATCTACTAGATTATTCATAAATGATTACTGTGGGGTGGTTTATAATGCTCTGTGTATTTACATAAATTGTTAGGCTGTAACCTAAGAAATTTCTACGATAATGAATTGCATAGTTATTTTCTCAGTTTAGTACTATTACGTGCTGAATATTCAGGGTTAATTAAAAAAGTTGAAGAAAGCCCTTTTAATAGTGCCTATTCGATTACAATAGATAAAGACCGCTATATGAACTTGTGTATTGGAAAGGGAGGCTTTGAAACATTTTATACTAAACCTCAGGGAGTGACTTTAATATAGTATTAGTATTTTCAATAAACTCTATGACTAAGACTTCACTCCGGTTTGTACCACTGAATTCATTGCCTTTGCCACATACAATCCTTATTTTGTACAGAGAAATGTCCAGTTGATAGGTTTGAGCATAGACAGCGTATATTCACATCTTGCATGGGTTTACAATATTTACAGGAATACAGGAATAGAGATACCGTTTCCCGTTATTGCGGATTTGGATATGAAGGTAGCTACTCTCTATGGAATGATTTCTCCCGCAGTCAGTAATACCTCTACTATAAGGAATGTATTCATAATAGATGATAAGCAGGTTATAAGAGCTATACTGCAGTATCCCCAGAGCACCGGTAGGTACATACCTGAGATAATAAGAATAATAGATTCTTTGCAGACTGTAGACAGAGAAAAGGCTGTTACCCCGGCAAACTGGCTCCCGGGTTCACCTGTAATTGTGCCACCTCCACAGACATATGAGCAGCTGAAGGAGAGGGTTCAGAATCCGCAAGGCTATCAGTGTGTAGATTGGTATTTGTGCTTTAAGCCAGGTGGGTGTGGGCAGATAAAAAGTAAATGATTTGTATCTTGATAAGCTCAGATATTCCTTGTTCAATTTGAGACTGGCTAGTGCCATGAAGCTGTTTTGTCAAGACAGCTGGAAGATAAATACCTCAAATCATGAGAATAATAAACGTGTTATAGTTTCACACTATAGCACGAAAACCTAATATATAAATCACTTTGTATATATGAACAAGTTTGTATCTTTATCGATTTGGGAAAGTGCTATGACTGCTATGTGCTTTTCTTTTTCAACAGTAAATACTGTAGGCTTTTGATTATCAGTTGTTTTCCATCCATCATCATGAAAGATTCTTTCATAATTGTCTGCAACTTCGGAAATAGTAGTATCTTTTACTAGATATATGGCTTTTGAAAAACCTTGCTCATTTGCAGGTTCAGTACTTTTAAGGGTTGTTCCCGGGTATGAGGGAATGTATGAGAACTCCTTTGTATATTCGGTTATTTTGCCACATGAAATTAAAGATAGAAATAAAGTAGTAGTAATTATTAGTAATAGCAGCTTTTTCATAGTTTATTCCTCCAGATAGAGTATTGCCTAGTCAGTTAAAATATATAAGTATTTTATACAAGAAACAAATCTATTTCAAGACAATCAAAAACAAGTAGCTTTTTTGTTTCAAAAATGAGAGGAGTGAGGAGGGTATTACAAGTTCCCAATTTTACCCAGGTAGTGGCAATAAATTTCCATAGGGTATCTTATTTCCGTTTGGAAAAAGGCAATAACCTCTTTGTCTGACACATATTGTTGATATTATCTAAAGCCCGGTATCAGGAAATATATGATTTATTTCCAAAAAAACTTTAAATTTGCCTTGAAGCTCCCAGCGGTTTTAGTTAATTAACTAAAGTTATGTTACATAAATATTCTAATGGGCAATTTGCAGTACCATAATTAAAGCAGGTGGATATAAGAATAAAGCAAAAACTATTTGACAATTAACTGTTTATAATTGACAATTATAATAAATGGATGGTGTAATAGGCTATTACACCATCCATTTATTATAATACATTTTGGGAGTGATTGTATTGACAAGAGTTGTGAGGGACTTGACAGAATTAATAGGAAACACCCCAATGGTGGAACTTGCCAACTTTAGCAGCAGTATGGGTTTGCAGACCGCTATTATGGCTAAACTTGAATACTTTAATCCTGGCGGAAGCGTAAAGGATCGTATAGGATATGCAATGCTAAAAGATGCTGAGGAAAACGGTAGAATAAGCAAGGATTCTGTAATAATAGAACCGACTAGCGGCAATACTGGTATTGGTCTTGCTTTTGTAGCTGCTGCAAAAGGGTATAGGCTAATACTTACGATGCCTGACTCGATGAGTTTGGAAAGAAGGAATCTTCTTAAAGCATTAGGGGCTGAGTTGGTATTGACTCCTGGAGCTGAGGGAATGAGAGGTGCTGTTAAAAAGGCGGAGGAGCTTGCAGCTGAATTGCCAAATTCTTTTATTCCCCAACAGTTTGAAAACCCATCAAACCCAGAAATTCACAGGAAAACAACTGCTGAGGAAATATGGAGAGATACTGATGGGGAAATTGACATTTTTATAGCAGGGGTCGGCACTGGGGGTACTTTGACTGGGGTCGGCGAAGTGCTGAAACAAAGAAAACCCGACATAAAGATAGTAGCTGTTGAACCTTTTGATTCTCCTGTTCTTTCAGGGGGGAATCACAGCCCATATAACAGAATTCAAGGTATAGGAGCAGGGTTTATTCCTAAGGTACTAAACATGGAAATAGTCGATGAAATAATCAAGGTTAGGAATGATGATGCATTTGATGTATGCCGAAGAGTAGCAAAGAAGGAAGGATTACTTGTGGGAATCTCTTCAGGGGCTGCTCTTTGTGCTGCTTTTGAGTTAGCAAAAAGATCTGAGAACAGGGAGAAAAAGATAGTAGCCTTACTACCTGACGGAGGAGAACGGTATTTGTCTACACCCTTATTTCAGGATAGTTAGTAAAGGATGGAAGTAACATAAAAAGAGTTTGTCCCTATAGGAACAAACTCTTTAATTTTTTAGTATCTAGCACCAAAACCTCTGTTACCACCGAAGTTTCTATTTCCACCACCGAAACCATTGCTTGGTCTTCTCTGTTGTTTTCTTGCTTTTCTGCAATCGTTACATCTTTGTGGTTCATTTTCAAATCCTTTTTCTTTGTAGAAAGCCTGCTCGCCTTCTGTGAAAATGAATTCAGCTCCACAATCTTTACATACTAATGTTTTGTCAGCCATATTAAATTACCTCCTTAAGAATTTGGATTTAACTACTTTCTGACTAGGGCACTCCAAATTTGAATAAGGAGGGCAATGGTCTAGAACTATAAATTAAATCTTTATTATATATCATTAACTGATATTGGGATAATTATAACATGGAATATAAATTAATACAAGGAAAATTTTGTATGTACAAGTGGCTCAAGGCTTTCAGCCATCCTATGTATCGGGAAATTATTGATAGGTATTTTCATAAATAAATCCAAGTAATATAGAATTGCTTTATTAATAAAACCTTAGTTGATAACTGTATTATTTATTGAACAGCTTAGGTTAATGAGGAAGTAAATAATAAATGCCGGTACCACGTAAGAATACCGGCATAGCTGCATATTATCCTAAACTTTTTCTACATCTCCATAGTCTACTCCAAAAGTATCAACTGTAACTTTTTTTATCTTCTGGTCATTGGCAGGTTTATCTCTGTAGTCAGTAGGGGATTTGACTATTCTGTCCGCTTCCTCCATGCCTTCAGTTACCTTGCCGAATGCTGCGTATTCTCCATCCAGGTGAGGTGATTTCTCAACCATGATAAAAAACTGTGAGCCGGCGGAATTAGGGGATGCTGCCCTTGCCATTGATATTACTCCCCGGTCGTGCTTAAGGTCATTTTTAAAACCGTTTCTGTTAAATTCCCCTTTTATGTTGTAGCCGGGACCTCCTGTACCATCACCTTTCGGGTCACCACCCTGTATCATAAAACCAGGGATTACTCTATGGAATATTAATCCATCATAAAAACCTTTCTGAATAAGGGATACAAAGTTTCTGACTGTATTGGGGGCAATTTCCGGATACAGTTCGATTTTAATACTGTTTCCGCTCTCCATTTCGATTGTAACTATAGGGTTTTGACTCAAGCTGATCTTCCTTTCTGTTTGTTAATAATTTAGCCTTAATTTCCAGGTGCTTTATTAGTTTACGCTTTACAGCTTAACAAATTCACTATGAAGAATACGTAAGTTGTAAAAATATTTTTAACGTACTTTCACCATATCTGATATGTCAGAATTATTATATATGAAACTGCCCTTTTTTAAAAGGTTAATTCAACAAAATCCTTGTTGTTTAAGTTATGTAAACTTATGATGCCGTGTTGAATATACTGAAATATAAATAACTCTAGGAGAGTGATAATATTGACAATATATGTAGTAAAGTCCGGTGATACTGTATGGAGTGTTGCAGGGCGGTTTAGGGTGAGCGAACAAAGCTTGATAAACATTAATGGTTTGTCGCAGCAAAAAAATCTTGTTGTTGGACAGTCGCTGGTCATTCCTGTAGGAGAAACACCATATACAGTACGTCAGGGAGATACGATATGGTCTATAGCATCAAGGTTTAATGTCAATCCCGGAAGTATAGCGTTGTTGAACGGAGTTACTTATCCCTATACAGTCTACCCCGGAAGCGTCATAAGAATACCCAAGCTGGATAAGAACTATGGCTTTATGGAAGTTAACGCCTATATTGAGCCATCTACGGCTGAAAACGAAGCAAGTTCCGTTAACGAGACCGGCAGCTTCTTAACCTATCTAAGCCCCTTCAGCTATCAGGTCAGGGAAGATGGAAGCCTTACTTCCATAAACGACACTGTAATTATAAGGACAGGAAGGCAGTACAGAAATGCCCCGCTTCTGGTAATAACCAATTTCAGAGAAGGTAACTTCGATAGTGATCTTGCACACACAATTCTTTCAAACAACGAAATTCAGCAAAACCTGATAAATAATGTATTGAGTACTATGAGAAATAAAGGTTACTACGGACTGAATATAGATTTTGAAAGGATTCCTGTGGCTGACAGAGAGTTGTACAATAACTTCCTCACCAAGGTAGTTGATGCACTGCACAGACAGAACTATGTAGTTTCTACTGCACTGGCACCCAAAACTTCCGGTGCCCAGACTGGTGCTTGGTATGGAGCGCATGACTACCCCGCCCATGGCAGAATAGTCGATTTTGTTATTTTGATGACCTATGAGTGGGGATGGTCCGGAGGACCTCCATATGCTGTTGCACCAATTGATCTTGTAAGACAGGTATTGGATTATGCAGTATCTGTAATCCCAAGGAACAAAATATTTATGGGAGTACCGTTATATGGGTATAACTGGACCTTGCCGTATGTACAGGGAGGGAAATGGGCCAGGAGAATAAGTCCTGTAGAGGCTGTCAATCTGGCAGCAGAAAATAATTCAAGTATCCTGTACAGCATACAGACTCAATCACCGCATTTCAACTATACGGATGAAAATGGTGTCAGACATGAAGTATGGTTTGAGGATGCGAGAAGTATACAGGAGAAGTTTAGAACAGCAAGTGAGTATGGACTGAGGGGAGTCAGTTACTGGGTGCTTGGTGAAGAATTTCCGCAGAATTGGGCAGTGCTCGATAATATGTTTAACATTGTAAAGGTGGTATCGTAGGGTAAGAGGAATAAACGGGCTGAAGAACTTGACTGAAAGGTATATTCCGGATTTATCGGATACCTTGCTGGCAAGCCTTCTATAAAGCGCGATTCTGTTGCGCTTTATATTTTTTTTCAAGTATGGTAGACTATAAGCATTAATAATGAAAAATTTTTATTTATTTATTACAGGTGATTATATGAACTATGGATTTGTAAGGGTTGCAGCCGCTGTTCCTAAGCTGAGAGTAGCTGATTGCGGATTCAACACGGAAAATATCATGAAGCTTATAGATGAAGCAGTTGAAAAAAAGGCTCAAATAGTAGTCTTTCCCGAACTGTCTGTTACAGCATATACATGTGGGGATTTATTTCATCAGGATACGCTGATAAAAGAAACTGAAAGATATCTTTTGGAAATCGTAGAGTATTCAGAAAAATACGGTATAGCTATTATCATAGGTTTTCCATTGAGGAGTGACAACCAGCTTTTTAATTGCGGAGCTGTGATACAGAGCGGCAAATTGCTTGGAATAGTGCCAAAAACCTACATACCTGCCTATAGCGAGTTCTATGAGGAGAGATGGTTTGCTACCGGAACAAAAGCTTTAAAAAACAGCGTCTTAATAAAAGGGCAGCAAGTACCTTTTGGTACTGACATAATTTTTGAGGCTGAAGGTAATTCTGATATATGTTTTGGACTGGAGATATGTGAGGATCTATGGGTTCCTGTTCCTCCAAGTTCTTTACAGGCAATGGCGGGTGCTACTATCCTGTTTAACCTGTCTGCAAGTAATGAAGTAATAGGAAAATACGAGTACAGAAAAAATCTTGTAAAACAACAGTCTGCAAAGTGTTTTGCAGGATATGTCTATACTTCATCGGGGATTTGCGAATCATCAACTGATGTTGTATTCGGAGGACATGTGCTGATTGCGGAGTATGGGAGTATACTGGCGGAGTCGGAAAGGTTTTCGGTTGATGAACAGCTCGTAATAGCCGATATAGACACGGCTAGGATAATAAATGACAGGTGTAAAAATACCAGTTTTATGGAATTTAGCCAGTTAACAGGTTACAGAAGAATAAGATTTGATTTAGCTGACTTTTTAGCAGATAAGCTGGAGAGATATATTGATCCTCATCCTTTTGTACCTTCAAATCCCTCAACAAGAGATGAAAGATGTAAAGAAATTTTTGCCATACAAACTTCAGGTTTGGGAAAAAGATATGCCCATACCGGTTTAAAAAATGCAGTAATAGGGATATCAGGCGGATTAGACTCTACCTTAGCGCTTCTGGTTACAGTAAAAACTTTTGATATACTTAAGGTTGACAGGAAGAATATTATTGCAGTAACAATGCCAGGATTTGGAACCACAGATACTACTTACACAAATGCTATTGAGTTAATGGAATCAATGGGGGTCACTATACGGGAAGTAGATATTAAGCCTTCCTGTATTCAGCATTTTGAGGATATAGGGCATGATGTCAAACAGCATGACGTGACATATGAAAATGTACAGGCCCGTGAACGTACACAGATACTTATGGATATAGCAAATAAAATCGGGGGATTGGTAATCGGTACCGGGGATTTGTCCGAGCTTGCGCTTGGATGGTGTACCTACAATGGTGATCATATGTCGATGTATGCTGTAAACTGCAGCATACCCAAGACGTTAGTAAAATTCCTTGTCCAATGGGTTGCGGATAATATTGTAGAAAGTCGGACAAAAGATGTACTATATAAGATTCTGGATACACCTATAAGTCCGGAACTTCTTCCACCAGATCCGTCGGGAAAAATAAAGCAGAAAACGGAGGATATTGTGGGTCCATATGAACTCCATGATTTCTTTTTGTATCATATGGTCAGGTATGGTGCTTCACCACGGAAAATTCTGTTTCTGGCCTGCCAGGCGTTTAACGGTAAATATGATACTGAATCAATAAAAAGCTGGCTTAAGGTCTACTATAAAAGATTCTTCAGCCAGCAGTTCAAACGCTCATGCCTGCCGGACGGTCCAAAAGTAGGTACTATCAGCCTGTCTCCAAGAGGTGATTGGAGAATGCCCAGTGACGCAGCAGTTGATCTTTGGATAAAGGAGTTGGAATAAATCCTTACTGTAAAAGTATTTTTAAATATACCATAAATTTCTCTTGACAAAACACTCTATCTGCCTTAAAATATTCAATGTGTCTCGGGAGACGTAACGTGTTTAACTAAATGTTTTACGGGATATTTATAAGTGGTGGATGTAGCTCAGTTGGTTAGAGCGCCAGATTGTGGCTCTGGAGGCCGTGGGTTCGACCCCCATCATTCACCCCACTTACATAGAGGTGATAAGTTGTGAAATTAGTTCCGGCTTTTCACTTCTTAATTATTGGGATGTAGCCAAGCCGGTAAGGCACCAGACTTTGACTCTGGCATTTCGTTGGTTCGAGTCCAGCCATCCCAGCCACATAGACGCGAGAGCGTCTAATGTTAGGGCCATTAGCTCAGTTGGCAGAGCACTTGACTTTTAATCAAGGTGTCCCGCGTTCGAGTCGCGGATGGCTCACCAAGAACCGTGATTTCCATTATGGAAATCACGGTTTTTCTTTTTCTTTCTGTTGTATTGCTGGCAATTATATTTTTAGTTATACACTTTATAATTATTATCTCAGATGCAAAGTCAATTCTTTTGTTGAACCAAGGCGTATTCAGCCAAAAAACTGAACACTGCATATTCCTATATATTAAATATATGATATACTGTATTGGGTTGTTTTTCTCCAATTTGTAATCAGCTGAGATGGGGGACGGAATTTTGAATAGAACTAGAATCGGTTCCAGCAGTAAGAACTATTATTTACTATTAATTCTGGTTTTTACAGGTTTTTTGGTCTTTGGTTTTTCTGAAAACATCAAAGGGCCTGCTATTCCACGTATGCAAGCTGATTTTTCACTAGATGAAATGCAGGTAGGACTACTGCTGTCATTCAACTCTACGGCATATTTGCTTGCATGCAGCTTCACAGGTCTATTGGTGAGAAGACTCGGGATTGGATTCTCAAGCATGTTGGCTTTTGGAACCATGACCGTTTCAGGAGTGCTCATATTTTTTTCTATTAACTACCCAATGCTTTCAGCTTCCTATTTTCTAATGTATCTTGGAAATGGAATGCTGGAGATAGGCCTAGGGGTGCTGGCAGCACGTATTTTTACAAAAAATACAGGTATGATGATGAACCTATCCCATTTCTTTTATGGGTTGAGTTCTACCGTGGCACCAATACTGGCCACTGTTCTGATGAGGGCCAATATATCGGGGAAGGCAATGGGATGGAACGGTATGTATCTGGTTATGCTGTCCCTGTCACTTATTCCTATATTTCAAGCTATTTTTGCAAAATTTCCAATTGATGAGACCAAGGAAGAAGAGCGCATGCCTATGAGAGAATACATGAGGGACTCGGCTGCCTGGCTAATTGTAGTCATACTTACCTTCGGCGTTGTTGCTGAAATTGCTGTTGGAGGATGGCTAGTCAACTTTCTTGAAAAGGTATATAAATGGAATATAACTTCGGCTTCAGCCATGCTTTCAGCCTTTTTTCTTGCATTTACATTGGCAAGGTTGATTTTGGGAGCTTTAACGGATAAGTTGGGATTTACTAAATCTCTCATTATATTTTCTGGGATATCGGGAGTTTTTACTATATTAGGTATAATATTGGGAGAAGGGTTTGCATTCCTTTTTGCTCTGGCTGGTGCAGGAATCGCACCAGTTTATCCTACAGTCATGGCTCTTTTGGCAAAACGCTATCCAAAAGACAGCGACACCGCTATCAGCTTTACAGTTACCCTAATGGGAATAGGGAATGTAGTAGGAAGTTTCTTAGTAGGTGCCATTATTGATATTTTCAAGAAAATCTTCACAGGAGTTTATGGACAAGATTTAGGCCTTGTAGTTGGAATGAAGGCGGGTTACGCATTCATAGGTCTATGTGCCTTGGTTTGTTCCGCAATGTCACTTGTCTTGTTGCGTTATTTGAGAAAGCGGAATGAAATATTGTAAATATTTTTGTAATAATATACCTTGGTTGAGGAACAATAACGTATGAAATAATACTATCAGGAGTGAGTATGGTTAACGTTTCATTTTTGAAAGGAGAATAGTCTTGTTACGTTATTATGCAGCCTTTTACACGCTTTTAGCTGTAATGTATATTGCTATCTTTATTAAACCACAACGAATAAAGCAGCTGCTACCTGTAGGCCTTTTATCGGCATTGGTCATTTTTTGTCAAACTTTATTCTTTAAACTAATAGGAGCCTATGGTTTTAATAACCCTATCTTACCGATATTTGGTGTTCCTATATTTGCGATTGCACTTGGTTTTTGTTATGGCATAATTGTAATGCACCATATGCCTAGGCAATTTCATAAAAAACTGCTTACAATAACTGTCTTTATCATTTTTACAAGATTGGCGGATATGTTTGCCACTTATACAGGCTATCATGTGCATTACAATTTTCACTGGTATAATGTAATTGTTCAGGATTTTGCTGCCACAAGCCTGATTGTATTTCTATCGGAAGGCATTTTTGGGAAGCGTATTCAGTTTCAATAATTTATCATAAAGGTTTATCAAATTATTTTGAGTTTTGAATAAAAATTTTACCAGACAAAATGTATCGAATTCATAAAACATACTGATTGATTGGAAATTGGTAGTGTTATAAAATGTATGCATGCTTTATATCTGAAATATATATTCTTAGAGGAGAAAACCGATGAGCGAGCTGCAGCAATCTAAACCTACCAATATATTTCAATCCTTTAGGATTCTGAAGGGGAATACTCGAGTATCTGTAATGTTGGAACCATTGTGGGGGATACCCTTTGTTCTGTACAATTTCTATCTGAGCCTTTATATGAAGGAATTGGGAGTAACTGATAAACAGATTGGATATATAATAGCAATCGGATTTATTGCGGGTACTATTTTTTCCATGTTTGGAGGTACAATAACTGACAGGCTCGGACGGAAGAAGACAACGTTCATATTCGATTTCATAAGCTGGCCAGGTGCCCTGATAATTTATCTATTTGCGAACAGTTTTTGGGTCTTTGCACTTGCTACTATTATAAATAGTGTTGTCAGGATAGTATCTGTGTCCTGGAACCTTATGGTTGTAGAGGATGCAGATGGTGAACAAAGAGTGGCCGCCTTCAATTTGCTCAGTATCATAAACATCTCAACTGGCGTTCTCATACCTCTTGCTGGAATTTTGGTCAATTCCTTTGGAGTGGTAAAGGCTGAAAGAGTGTTTTTGGTATTTGCCATTATAAGTATGTCAACGATGATGATTGTGAGAAACCGTTTGTACACAGAAACCGGTGTGGGTCAAAAAATAATTGATGAAAGAAGGAGCAATCCTGTAAAAAGGAGTATAAAGCATATTTTCCCTATAAAAGCAGCAAGGACCTTTATGAAGAGTCCTAAAGCAATATTGGTTGTATGCTTGTTTGTACTATTTAATTTATATATTCCGTTAGGTACTCTGAACAGATTGTATTTTGCACCGTTCATGACTGATGTATTGACGTTAAGCAAGCCCATGATATCCATTTTAGGTGGTGTATACTCTGCAGCATTATTTGTGGTATTTGTTTTTATAAACCCATTTATAAGCAAATTCAATAAGACCATTACTATGATACTTGGAATCATAATACAGGCAATTGCACTGGGGCTGCTTATCAGTATACCTAAAGACAGTATGATCTCAGCAGTGCTGTGTATAATGGTTTTTGCTGCGGGATTCGGCGTATTCAGGCCTCTTATAGATTCCCTTCTGGCTGAAGTAACAGAAGGGAACGAGAGGGCAGGAATATACTCCATTGTCAATACAGCCACTTGCATTGCCACTGCATTAATCGGGATCGTTTCAGGAAGCTTGTATGTTTTGAATCCAAAACTGTTGTATATCGTTTCGGTGGCAATACTGCTTATTTGTGTGATCATATTGATCTATGTTTATCGAGCAGATTTTAAAATCGAAAGTGATAAAAATGTTGGACTATAGATTATAGAAAAAAGCTTTTAATGAAACAACAGCTGGATATTCTGATGGGTTTGAGACTTCTGAATTTGTAAAAGATCTCGAAAATTTTCAAAAATTAAAATCGAAAATGAAAAATATTATTTACACTCTTATGCATTCTATTATATAATCAAATATATTTATATATTGGAGTTGATATGAATGCAGTATTTGAGAGTGGATAAAAATAAAAGATTCCTGATACTGGAAGATGGGACGCCTTTTTTTTGGCTGGGAGACACAGCTTGGGAGCTTTTTCACAAGCTTAGCCGTGAGGAAGCGGAAGTGTATTTGAAGGACAGGTATGAAAAGAAGTTCAATGTGGTGCAGGTTGTTGCATTGGCTGAGTTGGATGGATTGGAGATAGAAAATGCATATGGTAGAAAACCTCTTCTTAAAAATACAGAAGGAGTTTATGATCCTACAATGCCAGATCTGTCAGGAGAGTATCATTATTGGGACCATGTAGATCACATAATTGATATTGCTGAGTCACTGAACATTTATATAGCACTTCTACCTACATGGGGGGACAAATTCAATTTGTCATGGGGTAAGGGGCCAAAAGTATTCAATGGGGAAAATGCATTACATTATGGTAGATGGCTCGGTGAAAGATATAAGGATAAAAGAAATATTGTTTGGGTAATGGGGGGAGACAGGCCTTTGGAAAGGCCTGAACATTATGAAATTGTCAGAGCAATGGCAGAAGGGATAAAGCTTGGGGACGAAGGTAACCACATAATGACCTTTCACCCTGCTGGGGATACTTCATCGTCAAAATATGTACATAATGAGAGCTGGATTGATTTCAATATGATTCAGTCAGGTCATCATGCATTGGATATAGATAACTATAACAAGGTGAAAGTGGACTACGATCTTTCCCCAACAAAACCTGTTTTAGATGCAGAGCCTAGGTATGAAGATCATCCAATAAATTTCAAACCTGAGAATGGCCATTTTGTTGAATTCGATATAAGACAGGCTGCATATTGGGCTGTGTTTTCTGGAGCTTTTGGGCATACATACGGACATCATTCCATCTGGTGTATGTGCAAGGAGCCTGGAGAGTATTTTCCTTTGTATTGGAACAGGGCTATAAATAGACCTGCCGGTTCCCAAATGCGGTATGTAAAAACTCTGATAGAATCCAGACCATTTCTTGAAAGAATACCTGATCAAAGCCTTGTGGTTGATGAATACGAAGGAGCAGACCATTTGGCAGCAACTAGAGGTGTCAGCTATGCATTCATATACAGCCCAACAGGGAAAACTATAAAGGTGAATATGGGGAAAATCACCGGACATAAGGTTGTCGCCCACTGGTATGATCCCAAAACCGGGGAAGTTAGCTACATTGGAGAGTTTGAAAATGAAGGAGTAAAGGAATTTTATACTCCTACACGAGGAAGAGGGCAGGACTGGGTGCTTATGCTGGATGATGCTTCTGTTGAGTTTGTGGTGCCGGGGAATAAATAGTTTTTAAGGAAAACCGCTAGAACGGTATGATGTAGATGTATTATACCGTTCTAGCGGTTTTTTGATAAGAAAGCTTTCCTATACACACTGGGCGTCTGCCCGGAATGATCCTTGAACATGGAAGCAAACTGCGATTCGTTGGAAAAGCCGCACTCCTGGGAGATTTCCAAAATTGACAGATCGGTTTGTTCCAGCAACTTTGTTGCGTTTTTCAATCTTTTGCCGATTATATAGTTAATAGGAGAAAGGCCTGTGATTTCCTTGAATAGATGCCTGAATCTATGATAGCTGTAGCCTGAAAGCTCAGCCAGGGATTTCAGGTCTATTTGCTGGTTGTAATGCTCATCTATGTATCCTAAAATATAGGTGAAGTTCATACTTCTTTTATTGGACTGCTCATTCATTCTCTCGATTTCTATCAATAATTCGCCCAAAAGAAAATCCACTTTCAAATTGAAGTTTTTCCTCTGTTCCAATACTTCTTTTTTTATGTTTTTCAGATAATTATATATGTTTTTCTGAGGATCATCCATATATAATCCGTTTTTGAGGAAGGAGGTGATGTCGGATTTGAAGCCGATAAAGATTACATCAGTTTCCTCGAAATGGCTTTCATCATGAATGCAACTGGGTTTCATTATAGTAAAATTATTTGATCCATAGTTATACGTGTTTCCATCCATTGTAGTACAGCCCTTTCCATTCACATAGTAAACCAACTCATAACACTCATGCTTGTGGAATTCGATGTAATCGGATTGTCTTCTTAATGTGAAGTTTAGAAACTCGAGTTTTTGTTCCATAACCACCTACATAATAATAATTGTAAATAAAAACTTAGCCATATCATAGTATCATGAAGATGTAGATAGTGTCAAATGATGGAGTTGACAAGGGTGCATATTTTTCTTCTGACCCATGATATGGAAATTGCGTTGTGGAAAGCCTGTAGAGACATTTAATCCGAGTGAGGAAAGCAAAAATACTGTTTGAGCGTTAGCGAGTTTATTTTTGCCCGAACTGAATTTAATGGCTCTAAGGCTTGGCGCATAGCAATTGTAATATCATGGGTCAGATTAGAAAAATGCACCAAAGTTAAAATTTAAAATTGACATTTGCTTTTTCCAGTGTTATTATGTTATTAGCTTAGAGACTAGAAGAGATTAGAAAATTTAAAGACGAGACGAGATGAGATGCTGTCTCTTATACACATCTGACGCTGCC
>JAOAIJ010000026.1 GCA_026414765.1 Clostridia bacterium
GCCCCCTTCTCTTGCTGCTTAAGAATTGCTATGATCTGCTCCTCTGTAAACCTTTTTTTCATCGTTCTTTCCTCCCGGATAATATTAATTATATCATCCGGACTAACTTTGTGAATGGTATCCTTTTAGGGGAGCAGGTCATTTTTGTTTTCAATATTTTTAAAGTCTATTATCTCATTAAAGTCTTAAACGAAATTTTATATATTTAATATAATTTTTACATTAGGAAACCTGTTTATATCAAAATCCTCATCGTCAAATCCCATTTCAATACCGGCAATTAAGTTAATTTAATAAAAGTTATTAAATTAACTCCGAAATTCTTTATTATTGCCCATATCTAAATGTTCGGAATGAGTATTACTTTCTAAATTTTCTGCAAGTATTCTTTTTAGTCCTTTTTCAATGCTTTTCATTCACTATATTCCTTATATCAACTTTTGAAAATTCAATTCATAAAATGTTATAAACTTTCATAGTCAGCCTTAAACCATTATCAACACGGTATTTTGTCCTTAAATTACAATAGTTTTAAGCTTAATCAATCAAATTTTATATTAAGTCCAAAGCAATACCAAATACTTTCTCTTTTTCCTTAAAACAACTTTGCTTCAAAGTCCAAATCATATAAAAATACTTTAAACGCATTTCATCAGGCTGATTCATTAGAGTCTCATACTCATCTCTTGAAAAAAACCTTTCTGCAATCTTAAAATCAATTGGCTTCATTACTTCTACGTCTATCCCAACTGGGTTTTCATCTATTGCACAAACCACCCAACTTCCTGAATGTGAAATGTTAAAATGGATTTCGCTCGGTGCTAGTAAAACAGGCTTTCCATAATCATTTGAATCGAAAACCAAATCTTTGTCTATTTTCAAAAAATAAGTTTCAAGCATTTACCATTCCTATATCCACTAAAGTTGTTATTCTCTTCACACAGCTACTATATCACATTTATAGTCCAGTCTACAGTATTTTTAAAAATATGCAGAGCTGCCTCCTAAATGACTATTGACAATGTCTGGGATAGCTCATATAATTTGAGTGATACAGTTTTTTGTAATCGTCAAATTCGAAAGGAGATGTTTTGATGTCTGTAAAAAGTGCTGAGGTGGTATTTAGCTAATTTAATATTGGCACAGGTACGCAAGATGGCCTTTAGCAATTGTGGAATGAAGTTTCTTGAAAGGACATCATTTCCTCTGTAATAAGGTTATGTCTATGTTGCCTTTGCAGCTTCTTTCGAGCAACCTGAATCGTGTATAAGTCAGATATTCGGCACGCATTGGTAGCGTGTTTTTTTATTGCCTATGAAAGTTTGATTTTATTGTATATTTGTTTATTAACCCGCAGGTGGTCGTCCTCTGCGGTATTTTTATATGCTTTTTCGGGTTGTGTAATCTCCAAATCAAGAATCAGGAAGAGTGATGCTTATGATTAAGATAAAAGTATTTATTAATAATTTGGTGAGATGCGGGACGGGTGGTTGACAAACCTTAGAGCCGGGCTACGTGACAATGAAGCTGAAAACAAAAAGAGGCTAGGACAGGAAGAAAACTAATTTATAAAGGATGGATTAAAGAGATGAATATAAAAGATTATGGATGGGATGAATATTTTGAAGGGGAGTGGAATCAAAGATGTACTGAAGGTCTGTTTCCTGGAAGAATAGTGGCAGACTATGGACAGAAGCTTCGTGTGGCTGCCGGATCAGGGGAATTTCTCGTAAGCAGGCCGGTCAGAAAGCTTGATAATGATTCACAAATTGCGGTCGGTGATTGGGTTGCATTGGAATACTCTGCAGAAACTCAGTCAACAAGTATTCGTATTGTCTTAACAAGGAAAACAAAGTTTTCAAGGGCTGCAGCGGGAATTGAAATAAAAGAGCAGATTGTTGCATCAAATGTAGATACGGTGTTTCTAATTCAGTCGTTGAACAGGGATTTCAACATGAGAAGGCTGGAAAGATACCTGATAGCAGCTTGGGAAAGTGGTGCAGTACCGGTTGTTGTGCTGACAAAGGCAGATTGCTGTGATGATGTAGCTGATAAAATGGCGGCTGTATATGCAACTGCTCCAGGGGTGGAAGTTCATGCCATCAGCTGTGTAACCGGAGAAGGAATCGAAAAGATAAGAAAATTCTTTATTCAGGGAAAAACTGTAGCTCTGCTTGGTTCTTCAGGTGTTGGCAAATCGACATTGGTTAATACCCTGGCAGGGAAAGAGCTTCTAAAAACCCAGGGAATCCGGGAGGATGACAGCAAGGGAAGACATACTACCACTCATAGGGAACTTCTGCTTTTGCCGGAGGGAGGATTGATATTGGATACACCGGGAATGCGTGCGTTATTGCTATGGGAGGCTGATACCGGTATGGAGGTAATGTTTGGAGATGTAGAGGAGCTCACAAAAAAGTGCCGTTTCTATGACTGCAAACATCAGAGTGAGCCGGGATGTGCTGTAAGAAAAGCACTTGATACTGGAGAGTTGGAACTGAAAAAGTGGGAAAGTTGGCTGAAACTGCAAAAGGAGCTGGCACATCTTGAAGCCAAAAAGGAAGGCAAGGTGCGGCTTCAGGAAAAGCAATGGGGCAAGCAGATTGCAAAATTTCAAAAGGAATTTTATAAGGGAAGGAAGTAGATGGGTGTTAAGCAACTCATCTTCCAGCAAAAGAAATTATTATTCCGGGTGGAAAGCTGAAAGTGGATAATATATAATGGGTGGTACATGGAAAGTTCTTCTATGTACCACTTTTCCTTATGGAGGCGGTTCAGACTGAAAAAGCTCTTCGATAGATATAAGTCTCAGGACAAAGTCTCATTTGAAAATAAAACAGAAGCGTACATTGGCGAGGTTTAGTGACAAAGCATTGTAAAGCGGGCGCAATGACAACAAACAGATGTATGGAGGTATAATATATTATGGATTTTACATCTAAAAAAACAATTCTTTTTGATCTGGACGGGACAATAACGGACTCGGGTGAAGGGATAATAAATTCTCTGAAGTATACCCTGAAAGCCTATGGAATAAATGACTATGATGAGAATAAACTATATAAATTCCTTGGGCCGCCATTGACAGAGTCCTTCATGGAGATACTCGGTTTTGATGAATTAAAGGCTCTTGAGGCTGTTGAAAAGTACAGGGAGTACTTCAGAGACATTGGTATTTTTGAAAACAAACTATACAATGGTATTGAATCATTGCTAAAAAGCCTTGTAGCAGACGGGAGGAAAATAATTCTTGCCACATCAAAAGCTGAAGTATTTGCTGTAAGGATTCTTGAGCATTTTAATATTTCTCAGTATTTTTTTGTAGCGGCGGGAAGTGAGCTGGATGGAACACGGATAAAAAAGAGTGAAGTTATACGCTATGCTCTGGATAAGGCCGGAATAGTGGATCTTGGTAATGCAGTAATGGTTGGGGACCGCATGCATGATGTTATCGGCGCAAGGGAAACAGGTATAGATTCCATTGGAGTGTTATACGGCTATGGGAACTATGAAGAGCTTAATAATGCAGGGGCTTCATTAATAGTTGAAACAATAGATGAGTTGCGGAAAAGTTTGATTGGTTGAATAAAGTGGCACCATAGATTAAGGCAACAGCCTTTCAGGAGGAATAAACGAGTGAGCAGTAACGTGAATATAAGAAAATGTGACCATACTGATTTAGACATTCTTATTAAAATGAGGCTGGAATTTTTGAAGGAAGCCGGGCATGTGAAAGATGGTGAAGATGTGAGCGTCCTACATAGCAAGCTTCATGGATACATAACAATGCACCTTAATAATGATTTGCATTTTTGGCTTGCAGAAATAGAGAATGAAACTGTAGCAGCAGGTGCTGTCAGCATATGGGATAAACTGCCGGTGAACGCAGGAAAGGGCAGCAGCTTTAAAATTGCATATTTCTCAAATATGTACACCAAACCTGGGTATAGAAAAAAGGGAATTGCCTCAGACATTATGAAACGAATAATTCAGTTCCTAAAAGAGGAAGGAATTCAGAAGGCTATGCTGCATGCCTTGGAAGACGGGAAAGGAATCTATAAAAATTTTGGCTTTTCCTCAAAGGAGAACCTTATGGAAATGGATATCTATGGATAAATGTATTGTGGAAAGGAAAATTAACTGGACATATAAAAGCACAAGATGACAGGAATAAATTATGCAGCCATGCTACTATTGATATAACAGGAAGGAGGAAAATACTTTGGATTGGCTAAAACGTATGAAAGATGCGGTGGACTATATGGAGGAGCATATGGAGGAGCCTTTTGACGTGTCTGTTGCTGCGAAAGTTGCACTATCTTCTACTTTTCACTTTCAAAGGATGTTTCATATGCTTACAGGCAACGCTGTTGCCGAATATGTCCGTAAAAGAAAACTGACGTTGGCGGCTCAGGAGCTTTCAACTTCAAAAGCTAAAGTAATTGATATTGCCTTTAAATACGGATATGATACACCGGAGTCCTTTTCCAAAGCGTTTCGTAGATTGCACGGTATAAGCCCTTCGGCTGCGCGCGAGCCGGGTGCAAACCTGAAAGCAATTCCACGGATTTCCTTCCACCTATCATTGAAAGGAGATAAAGATATGGACTATAAAGTTATAGAAAAAGAAGCATTTCAGGTTGTCGGCAAAAGTATTGAAGTTTCAACGAAGGATGGAGAAAACTTTAAGAATATTCCTTTATTTTGGAAAGAGTCCTGTGAAAACGGATTCACGGAAAAACTTGAAAAGATTTCTGGGACACTCGGTATACTAGGAGTCTGCTGGAATGATTATGATGGTGAAAAGTTTACGTATATTATTGCAGTTGAAAAGCCTGGGGAATGCGTACAAGATACCAGGGAATATGAGATACCTGCTTCAAAATGGGCAGTATTTGAATCAGTCGGACCAATGCCGGACGCCATACAGAATGTGATACAAAGGATATATTCAGAGTGGTTTCCGTCAACGGGATATGAACATGCTGATGCACCTGACCTTGAAGTCTATTATCCGGGAGATGCAAGTTCAGATAACTATAGATGTGAGGTATGGATACCAATTACTAAAAAATAGGAAGGCTTCCCTCCGTATTATATAGCGGAAGGTTTATTTAGAGCATATTCCATGCGAGAAATCCTTCATAAACTATTGACAATGTTGAAGAGTTATGTAAAAATATTTCAAAAGGTGAGTATGTATAAAAGCAGTGTTGCTTGAGCTGCATAGAGGCTTTGTGTTATACCGTTTTAGCCTTACACGTGGAATAACTATGACAGGGAAGGTTCTTAGCTTAGAGGATTAACCTGTGTGGAGTGCATCATTTAGTAATCCGCGGAGTCACATGATTTGTGATTCTGCGGATTTTTATATATTTTGGAGGTGGATATATGAATGCTGTGTTACCGGCGGTGGGATGATGACAAATGACATTAAGCTTGCGCATGATTTGGGTTGTGACACCTATATCACAGGAGAAAAATTCTCTATACGGTTCAATACGCAAAGTATATCGGAACAAACCTTATTGTAGGCAGTCATACAAATACGGAAATTCCAGGAGTTCATACTTTGGCTGAAATGGCAAAAAACCAATTTCCTGAAATAGAGATTGTCAGGCTGCAAGAAAATCTGGAAGAGTATGTGATAAAGTTGGGTTACAAAAGATATAAGATTGAAAGAGTCACCGATGATTTACAGTTTGTTTATTTGGAAAAGAAAGTATAGGTATAGAAAATGGAAAGAATGGATAAGATTAAAAACCACTTTGAAGAGGAAGCAGGGCAGTATGATGGGATTATAAAGAATCTTATTCCTTGTGATAATTTATATGTTTCAGAAATGCTTCAAAAGGGGGAGATATCCGGATGTATAAGATTGGATTTATAGGTTTTGGGAGTATGGGCAGCATGCTGATAAAAGGTTTTATCAATTCCGGACAGATAAACCAGGACGGGATAATTGTCACAAGAAAAGATAAGAGCAGGTTGGGTGAAATAAAAGATACTTGGCCTAACGTTGAAATTGCCCAGGAAGTTATTGAAGTAGTGAAGAAAGCCCATTGCATATTTATTTGTGCAAAGCCCATGGAATATAAAGGTATTCTTGATGAGATCAAGTCACATATTCTCCCTGATCACCACATAATCTCCATTGCAGGTTCCATAGAGCTTGAAAGTATGGAAAGAATAATTAATTGCAAAATTACGAAAGTGATGCCAACAATTATCTCGGAAGTGAATGAAGGGATATCTCTGGTTTGTCATAACAGCAAGGTCACTTATAAAGATGCAGACTTGATAGAATCATTAGTCGGAAGTATAGGCAATATACGGAGGATTAGTGAAAAGGATTTTGAGTTTGCATCTGAACTCACCAGCTGCGGACCAGGATTGCTTGCTGCAGTTTTTCAAGAGTTTGTCGAAGCGGGCTTAAGGCATGCCAATAGCATGAAAAAAGAGGATATCGAAGAAATGGTGCTGAAAACAGCTTATGGAACAGCGAAGTTAATGCTGGAAAAAAACATGAACTTTGGAGATGTTATTTCGAGAGTGGCAACTAAAGGTGGAATAACGGAGGAGGGAGTCAAAGTAATAAAAGGCGTTATGCCGCAAGTGTTTGATGAAATGTTTGAACAGACTATGATTAAGCGTAAAATAGTCAGTCAAAAGGTTTGTAGGGAATTTGGAAGTATATAGATTTTTGTCTAGGAATACAGCCTTCAGAAAGATGGCTTTAGTATATTTTTTTGTATATGGGTTTATTTTGCATTATGTAGCAGCATACTTTATAATATAAAGAAAACATCATATATTGCAGGAGGTTTCGTTATGGATTGTCCTATTTGTCACGTAAAACTCCAGATGTCCGACCGCCAGGGTATTGAGATTGATTACTGCCCGCAATGCCGTGGGATATGGCTTGATCGTGGTGAGCTTGATAAGATAATAGAAAGGTCTCAGACTGATTTCAGTACATACGGGCAAAGGAATGAATACAGGGAAGAATATAAGCCGCACGACCAATATGGGGGATACGATTACAGGTATAAGAAACATAAGAAAAAATCATTTTTAGAAGATATTTTTGATTTTGATTAACGCTATGAATATACAAATTTTTGGTGCAAAAAAGTGTTTTGATACACAAAAGGCTGAAAGGTATTTTAAAGAAAGGAAAATAAAATACCAATATGTCGATATACACAAATACGGTCTTAGCAAAGGTGAATTTGAAAGTGTAAAAGCAGCCGTAGGTCTGAAAGATTTGATCGATACCGGTGCCAAAGAATATAAGACGCTGAACATGCAAAACCTGGGGATGGGAAGTGTGGCAGCAGAGACCCTTTTTAAGAATCCGAGATTATATAAAACCCCCATAGTACGCAATGGAAAACTTGCCACAGCCGGATTTCACCCCGATATCTGGAAAGTCTGGGATTAAAGCTATTTGCTCATATATTTGGAAATGAATAAAAAGCATCTGCTTATTGCGGATGCTTTTTAGGGGTATTCAACTAAGAGTCTGCTTTTTCCTGGCTAAGAAACTCTAATATCCTGCCGGAGTAATTTATGAGAATATGGCCTTCCTTGGGAAGTAACTCTATTGTTGATTTTGGTAACAGCTTTTTTAGTCTTGCTGCAGTTTTCTCTGAATGTATCAGAACGTCTTTTTCACCGGCCAACAGTAAAATCGGCATCGTCAATCGTTTCAGTTCACCATCGGAAAAAACAGGAACAATAGTGCGCAAATTGAAGTTGCGTCCAATCAACTTCATGTATTGCAGAGCCTCTTCGGGAATTGGGTTATTGCCATTTACAAGCCTGCTTGCTTTATCAAATCCCTTTTCACCCAAAAGCATGAGCGGGATCGATTTAAAAATGAAAGAAATTTTTTGTGGGCCAATACCGGAAGGGCATAATAAAACAAGTCTTTCTATCTTTTCCGGATGCCTCACCGAATAGTTTACTGCCACCCAACCTCCGAGCGATATACCTAACAATGAAGCTTTCTTAAACTGTAATTCACTGAATACATCTTCGAGCCATTCGTGATAAAAAGGTCCTTTTAAGGGATACTGCCTTTCCCCGCTTTTGCCGGGCTCTCCTGGAATATCTACGGCATATACCCTGAAGCTCTTAGAGTATTCGATAATATCACCTATCCACATGGTTGAGTTGCTGCTGGTTCCGTGCAATAAAACCAGTGGAGGCAGTGAGGAATCACCGCATGCTATTATATGAGTATCACCATAACGTGTAGAAATATTTAAAGCCTCATAGGGGACGGGCCATCGGGCAAGAAGCGAATCATATACTTTTAAGATGGCTTCTCTTCCATCCCTCGATTTGAATACAGGTTTATACATTTTTACATTCCTATTCATACTTGACACCTTCTTCTGATATTAACTTGTAAGCCAGACTTCAGCAGTTTCTTTGCTCTCAAAAAACCTGAAGTGATTACTTCTGTTCAGTTCAGAAACCATTTCCCTGAACTTGCCTTTACTGTCAGGCTGCTCAGAAAGGATAACAGCAGTCTTTACACGATAATTGATAAACTTTTGCACAATTTTTCCGGCTGTACCTGTCTTGAGCTTGAAAAAATCCTCTGATAGAGCATTACCGTGGAGCAGGAGTAGGTCTGTATCGTTCTCCCCACATAAAGAAATTATTTCTAAAGCGTCTTGTTCAGTACTCACAAAAGAAACATATGATACGAGTTCAACATACTTTTTAGCTCGGGTTCCAATAATTTTATATTCCATAACACTCTTCTCCTCTACAGTTTCTTTTTTCAAGAGCTCTTCGCGTATTTTCTTAACCCAGTCTAATTCACTTTTATATGAAGATATAAGGTTTTCCGAAATCATGTTCCACAAATACTTCTCCCTTGGAGTCCTATCCGGTGCATAAAGCCTTCTGTGTTTTTTCTCCTCCTGCATCAGTTGCTGTATCCTTAATTCATTTTCATAACTTGATAACAAATTATCCAATTCCTCTGCATTCAACTGGTCTGCCCAAGCAAGCTGGACGAGAAAGCTTTTTTTCATCTCGGGTGCTTCAGGTTGTGAAGCTACCCATTTTCTTAGTTCAGCAAGCCCTTCTTCAGTTATGGTATAAACTTTTTTTGAGGGAGAGCTCTCCTGATGTTTTATTTCGTTAGTAACAAATCCTTCTTCAAGGAGCTGGATTAAAGCTTTATATATCTGGTTATTATTACCTGACCAGTACATTGCCGGTGATTCCTCGAATATTTTTTTTAAGTTATAGCCTGTAGAAGATTTCCAGCTCAGAAGGCCTAAAATTGCATGTTTGATTGACACTATAAACACCCCGTTTTCTTAATTTACACAACTAACATATGTTAATAGTAACATATGTTAGTTGTGTAGTCAATAGAATTTTCCTAATAAAGGAAGGATAAGGGACGATATGCTGTTTGCTAAAATATATAGCATTTTATCTGAATTATGTGAATACAGCTTGCAAAAAATGTGTAGGTTAAAGTAGTGTAATAAATAGGTGAAGGGTGTTGGTGCTGATATGTTTGCTTATCATAAAATACTGGAAAATAGAGATGGAATAGTTATCGAGCTGTATTTGGATTTACAGTGGACAGAGTTTGCCCTTGAGTTTGATAAAAATCCGAAAGAAAATATTAAGAGGCTGGAGGATGCGGTATGGCAATATATAGTAGACAGACTTCCAGAGGTAAAAGCTAAGACAGTCAGAATAATGCTTGGTTCCATATTGATTGCTTCACTTACGGTAAATCATGCCTATGCTGCCGGGATAAATCCTGCTGCCGAAAAAGCATGGGCGAATTATAGCCCGCCTTCTGTCTATAGTGTGCAGTCCGGAGATTCATTATTTAAAATAGCAGAGAAGGCAGGTGTCTCCATAGAGCGGCTAAAATCAGTTAATGGATTTCTAGGAGATACTGTTTATGCAGGACAGCAGTTTATTATACCTGGAAGAAACAACGAGGTATATGTTGTGCAGCCCGGAGACACTCTGTATTTGATTTCTCACAGACTAGGCACAACAGTTGAGCAAATAAAAACATCAAACGGATTGAAAAGTGATGTGATTTCAGCAGGGCAGTGGCTTCGGGTTTCAGTACAGAGGAAAAAAGCCTATACTGTCAGATATGGAGATACTTTATACAATATAGCTGGAAGATATAAGGTTTCATTTGAACTGCTAAAAGCTGTAAATGGATTGAAAAGCAATGCTGTAAACACTGGGCAAGTTCTGCTTATCCCTATTTCTGGTGCGAAGTTTATTGCTTCCAGGCCTGACAGCTTAATGGTACTGGTAAATAAAAGCTATTCACTGACTTCATCCTATGAACCCCAAGACATGGTTGTGCCGGATGTTGATTTTACATCCGGTGAATACAGCCCCAAAAAACTTATGAGACAAGAAGCTGCAATTGCACTTGAACATCTTTTTTTGCAAGCAAAACAGCATGGAATAGATCTGTATGCACTTTCAGGTTATCGGTCATACCAGCGTCAGGAAGAGATTTTCTCCAACAATATAAAAAAGTATGGGAGCCCGGAATCTGCGAACCGCTTCAGTGCGAAACCGGGCGAGAGTGAACACCAGACAGGACTTGCCATGGATATTACAGCACCGTCTGTATATTACTCAATTTCCCAGTCTTTTGGGGATACAGCTGAAGGAAGATGGCTTAAGCAAAATGCGCCTGATTTTGGGTTTATCATTCGCTATCCCGAGGGGAAGGAAGAAGTAACAGGATACCAGTACGAGCCCTGGCATGTCCGTTATGTGGGCATAGAGACGGCAAAAGCAATAAGTATGCAGAGAATTACCCTTGAGGAATATTTGGGAAAGTATTGAAGGAGGTACTGAATAAATTATCTGGTAGAAAAAGGAAAGATTAATTTGTAAAAATGTATTATTTCAAAGAGAAATTTTTGACATTAATTTCATATTATGATAAAATTCTCAACGGACTAAATGGGGGTGTGCAGTATGGACGCTTGTCCCAACCTTGAGGATTGCGGTTTTATCAAAAAATTCTATGGTGCCAGGACTGCGGCAGTGAAAGGATATATGAAGATTTACTGTAAAGGGGAATGGCAGAATAGATGTAAAAGAAAAGAACACAAGCTTAAAACAGGAAGTATGCCTTCTGATGAAATGCTTCCCAATGGCAGATATCTAAAAAATTAACATAATGGGGCAGTAGCATAAGGTAACGATTGCAAAACTTCAATTGAAAATAGAGTAGAAAATCTCGAAACATCAAGATTGTTTACAGGAGGAGAAAAGAAGCTCTTGAAAGGATTCTAAGTAAAGAAGCATGTGAATTTAGAATAAATCGGGGCATACAAGCAGAAGATTCTTTTAGGGTGCTAAAACAGGATGGGGGATTTCGAAGGTTTATGTGCAGAGAGAAACAGAATGTACTTGCAGAAAGTATTCTGTGTGGCTCTGGCTCACAAAATAAATAAGCTTCATAGGAAAATCCAGTTAGAAAGAATAGATATACATCTTTTTCAAATGAAAGGATATGAATTGTAAAATTCAAAAACCTACAAACAAAAATTCTTACAAAGATAGCTTACTAAAATATGCTATTTTTTATACATCCAGTCTATTAGGCTATTAATGCTCTCAAAAATTTGAATAAAACAGCATAAAAATGAGCTGTGCACTAACGGTTTTCGACCGCTAATGCGGCAGCTCCTAACATTTCTGAAATTGCTTGCAACCTTGTTACTATTAAAGAAACATTTTGATTAATCCAACAAGTGACTAGATACTATTTTCTATTTACAGTTGTGAATGCTATTATGATATTTTAAATAGTACATTTCCTACATTACCCCCGGGTAATATGAATTTAATATTTACATTTCCACCTGTACTTGGCAATGTAAACGTATATCCCGTGCTGTTATATGGTATAGTAACTGTATTCCAACTTATACCATTATGGAACACATAACATTGGTCTTTAGTGCAACTATTCCAGTCTGGTTTAATCGTTAACATTTTTCCACTTGCACCAGTGAGTGTAAGATTATATGTTACACCATAATTTCCTTGAAGAAGTGATCTACTGGGATTAGGATAAGATATTGGAGCCAAATATTCATTTGGATTACTCGGAGCACTTCCGCTAACATAACTTAAATAAAACTTAGTTCCACTAGTTCCAGACACTGTAGATACTCGAGCATCATATGGATAGCAGTTAGTAGACGTTGGATTTGCTAATTTAGTGGTTTCTGGAGCGTTCTGTGCATTTGTCTGATTTGTAGTTTCATTAGATCCAGCAACAATATAAACTACTTTACAATACATATTGCTATTTAGAGCTTTAAATAGAACTTTGCCAGCAGCATGGTAACCAGAAGCTGCGCTAGTAAAACATATAAATTTACTTCCTTTTCCAGCAATCGAATAGTCAGTATATCCGCTAGAAGCATTCACATAGTTGTATACCATTGAAGCTGTTGCATTTGGTACATTACCAGAGTAATTCCATGCACTATTATTATTAAATACTCTTACACTAGCACTACCAGTATTATTATTTACAATAAGTACACCAAATCTAAGTGTGGTACCAGAAGAATTAATATGATAAAATTCAGCATCATAATTACTGCTTGTGTCCAATGATTGACTTATTGTATATCCACTTGTACCATAAATGTACTCTGGATTGTTAGAATAAATAAATTTATTACCATCAGGTGTTGTACTAAAATTAATGACAGTAGTACCAGATTCACTAGCTGTTGCAAAAGATAAAGACATAAATACAAAGAGCATCACCATAATTAATAAAACTGATATTACCTTTTTAAAGTTCATTTTTCATCCACCTTTTACCTTTTATTAAACACGCGTATTTATACAAATAATAATAATTATGGAACAAAATGTCAAATATGTGGAAATATTTCATTGCGCAATTTATTGGATTTAGATGGAGTATACATGTCTCAATTTGTTGTCTATGGCAATTCTAAATATCAACACATAGTATATTTTAGTAAATGTTTTATGAGTTTTTTGGTAATACTCTTTAATTTGCCATTTTATATAAACTATGGTAGTATTATAAGCAATGATACAAGAGCATTTGTTTTTATTGGCTGTATTTTGATAGTAATTTTAATCATGCTTTTAATATAAAAGTATTAAGAGTTGAAGGGTAAAAATATGTATAAAAAAGAGCTATATGCATTGTTAGCATCAATATTAATAGTTTTTATATTTATTTTTTCACGAACAGGTTACTCACAAGAAAAACTATGTTTAGCTGTTAGTTCTACTAATGATAAAGTCAGAATAGCATACAAATATGATTATTCTTCAGATATTTGGATTGATTTTAAAAAGGTAGGTATCAATTCTATAATGGGAATTGAGTCTTTGCATTTGGCGTCAAATAAGGGACATAGTGTAAACCCCGACCTAGACAGACCCTCAAATTTACTTTTAAAATCGACTACAGATTGGGTAGGCCCTTATATAGTAAAGTCTAACAGCATAAAAAATAATAAAAAGCCTTCATTCACAGGTGGATGGCATGGATCAAATGGTAATAGTACAGGAAATTCTACAGCAAGAACGCTATCTCTTAAGGTATTCACGGATAAAAAACAAACTGATTTTAATAAAACAATATCATGCAATAAAGTAAACATAGATGTTGTAAATCTTATTGCAGGGTATAATACACTTTCTTTAAAAGGAAAAAATAGGGAAATCCTTAAAGAGACAGTACATTACACAATTACTAAAGGAAGAATTGATGTATTAGTTGAAACCCAAGCGCTTGATGATGTTACTATAATCAAATATTATGGGCTTCAAACGCAAAATTCTGCTTGGAAAGGAAAAATTTATTATATAGGTGGTAATAATAAAGAAGGTTTTAGCAGTACAAAAAACAGTTCATCTGGATTTAAGAGGTATTACCCAAATGTTTCTCAATTCCAAATTTTTTCCCAACTCGGTACTCACAAAATAACAGCTTGGATAGATAGGAAATACGGAATAGGAAATATGGAACTTGTAAAAGTTGATGTACCTTGTGCTTTTACTTTGAGTTATGGAAAATCATATTTTAATTTAATTAATGGTTATTCAAAATTGTTGAAAAAAGGTGAAAAGATTAGTTGGTGTGGAGGGTATATGTTAGATTAATTTATGAAAACAGTATATTCCTTACTCGTAGACTTATTTTTGTGACAGCTACTAGAACCTTTGCATGCGTGAAAATTACAGATTGCAGCTAATTTATTACTTAAAGTGTTTTTCGACGGAAATGCGGTCACCCCAAACATATATCGATGTTCAAAGCAGATAGGGAGAGTCATAGAAGAGTCCTCCTTTGTCAATTGAACGGTGTAGAAAACTAAGCTGAAGGGAATGTATATTAATACATTGTAAAAAAGAACTATTAAGAGTGTGGGCAGATTTTTGAAAGATTGTTCGATAAGCTGTATATTTTATTAAAGAACGCTATTGAGACATCCAATCTGTTTGTCAGTTAATGTCCTGATGAATTTGAATAATATAGCATAAAAATGAGCCGTGCATTAACTGTTTTCAACCGCTAATGCGACAGCTCAATTATTAATTTTGTTCAGTACACCGGTGTATCTATAAAATCTTCTTAATTTTTGATATTTCATATGATTTGACTGATCGTTTTTTATTGTCGTCTACCAATACTATTTCTGCCTGCCCTTGTCTTAATCTAAGAAACTTTCCTTTTATTTTTGTTCCGATAACGTTTACTGGTGATCTTTTTGATAATTCCTTGATATTATTAGAAGTACAGTATGTGCATAATGTGCCGGAGATAAATATTTTTTTGCACTCCAAGCAGTAATTGAGTTTTTTCATGGCCAAAACCCCCATTCATAAAACTTTTTTCTGAATATAAAATATTTAGTTACTTGTTTGTTTATTTAGATTCAGGCAAAGTACTGTCTTTTAATAATTTATATTCGGGGTTTTAGATATAATTCAGTATTTCCCGTGACTGCGTGATAAATTTTCTATTAAGTCAATGTGTTGTGCCGGTTGATTCTATTGACTGACGGTCTGTCTAGGAGATATAATATAGACAGACGGTCAGTCAATAAAAGTAGAAGGTGATGTGCATGGTCAGAATTGTTAAAAAGCCTGAGGAGAGAAAGACGGAAATTATGGATATTGCAGAGGAACTCTTTAATTCAAAAGGCTATGAGCAGACAGGTGTCAATGAAATAATAGAGAAAGCAGGAGTGGCAAAGGGTACTTTTTATTACTATTTCAAATCCAAGGATGAAATACTGGATGAGATTGTAAAACGAGCTATAGATAAGGAAATCCAAGGATTACAGGAAATTATCAAGGACAGTGGATCCAATGCCTTAGAGAAAATCAAAAACATCCTGGCATCGAATTTAAAAAACGCATGCGAAAATGAAGAGTTATTAGAGCTTCTGCACAAGAAAGAAAATGCACTCATGCATCAAAAAAGCATTGTATATTCAGCTAACAAGTATTCGCCGATTATTGCGGAAATTATCAAACAGGGTGTGGCAGAAGGAATATTTCATACTCAGTATCCTTTGGAAGTGACACAGTTTCTTATGGTTGGTATAAGCTTTTTGTTTGATACTTCCATTTTTTTGTGGACTAAGGAAGAGTATATTCAAAGATTGAACGCTTTATCATATATACTTGAAACAACGCTACATGCAGAAAAGGGCAGCTTTGAATTTTTTTCGCAAATTTTAAATGAAAGCAATTGATTAGGGAGGGACAGTATGAAACTGTTGGTTTATGGTGCCGGAGTCATCGGTACTACATATGCATGGAAACTTGATGAAGCAGGGCATGATGTTACTATCTTTGTACGTAAGGAAATGAAAAAACATATTGAAGAAAACGGATTTATATTGGAATATTTGGACACTGCTGATAAAAAGAAAGAAAGAGTGAGAAAAGCATACTTCCCAAAAGTAACAGACGCTTTGTCACCTGATGACGGTTATGAGCTCATTATCGCTGCAGTTAAATATAATCAATTGAGCGGAATATTACCAGATCTTGCAGAAAATGCGGGCGAAGCGAATATTCTCTTTTTTCAGAATAATTGGTCCGAGTTTGATATGATAGAAAAGTATGTAAAACCAGAGAATTATTTATTGGGTTTCCCTGCTATGGTGGGTGGAGGAAGAGAAGGAAACAAAATCAATTGTATAATATTCAGAGAATCGTATTCCAGTACGATGCTCGGTGAAAAAGACGGAAAGAGGACACCCAGGCTGAGCAGAGTATATAAAGTGATGAAAAGTGCAGGTATGAAGCCGGAGATATCAGATTGCCCGGTAGATTGGCTTGCAACCCATTACATAATGCAGGCGTCAGGCATTGGTGCTTTTCTGAAAGCCGGAAGCTATAGCTCGTTTGCTGCCAGCAGGCAGTTAATCAGAGAGTCGATAATGGCGCACCGGGAGGGGTTGAATGTATGTAAGGTAAGAGGATTTGACCCTAAAAAGATATTTATGTCAAGAATGTATTATTTTCCGATGTTTTTGATTTTGCCAGTTCTAAGTATGTTTTACAAAAGTGAAACCACCAGGATGATGGTAGAGGGACATATGGCTAAAGGCATGGATGAAATGATTGACGGGTTCTATAGAGTACTGGGTGACGGTGAACGCTTGGGGATAAATATGCCTTACTGGGAGCAGTTTAAGAGATATGTGGATGAGTATTATCAAAGAATTCTTCAAACTGGTACATCATGCTAAATAAATGAGGGCAAGGGAAAGGGCAGAACACATGTATTTTCTTTACAAGCTGATAGCAGGATTATTTCAAAAAAAACAGCCTGTTAGAGCTATGAAGTATTACGCTAAGGCATATGGTTTCTTAAAAGGAAAAAAGGATGTCGGGCTTCTGATGAATATGGCACTTTTATACGATCAAACAGGAGAATATGTTAAAGCAGAAGAAAAGTATAATGAGATATTGAGAATTAATCCTGAGGAATCCGCAGCTTATTATGGCCTGGGAGTTTTATTCGATAACAGCAGGCAGTTTGATAAAGCTATCAGCTGTTATAGTAGGGCTATAGAAATAAGTCCCCGGTACAGTAAAGCTTACTTCTTTCTTGCAAATATTTTTGATGAGACAGGAGATAAAAGCAAAGCTATATACAATTATAAAAAGGCAATTGAAAACGATCCCGGATATTTCTGGGCTTACAACAATCTAGGTGCTATTTATGAAGAGATGAACCAGAATGATCTCGCTTTACACACTTTTAAAGAGTGTATAAAAATTGATCCCTATCATTACAAAGCATTATTCAATATAGGGGTTGTATATGAAAAATTAGGGCATAGGGATAAAGCAATAGAGAACTACAAGCTATCAATCGCTATAAATCCCAGTTATCCTTATAGCTATCTTAATCTTGCTGTTATATATAGAAGTGCAGGAGATTTTACAAATGCAGTAAATGTGATAACACAAGGGATTGATAACAATAGGGACTCGTCCTTTCTATATTACAACAGGGCTTGTTTTTATATCCACATGAATATGCTTGATGAGTCTTTCTGTGATCTTGTTAAAGCAACTGAACTCAGTCCGGGACTGATAGAATATATGAAAGAGGATAAAGAGCTTGATCCGGTAAAGGAAATGGTAAAGTACAGGGAGAAATGGCATTGATCATCAAATGTAGATATTGATAATGCAGAGTGTAGAGTTTAAAAATGTGTTGACATTGTACACGAAGTGTGTTAAGATACTACTTAGTAAAGGGGAGTAGCTGTAAGTTATAAAGTCAACAACCGGCTTGAGAATATGGCCTGGCTTTATACTCCTGGTGGAATGCAAGACCTTTAACGTTATCTGTACAGGTAATGTTAAAGGTCTTTTTGTATATAGCTATACGATGAATTTTAGCCTTTTATTATCATACCTGATATCGGGGGTATTGCTCGTGGGGATTTTGTCCTTAATCTATGAATTTTCTATACAGGGGGATATTATGAGTAACGTATTGGGAAAAGAATGTTATGTGCTTCACTTGATAAAGAAAAACGGAGAATTGGATGTAAGATGGATCGATAAAGGCAAAATAAGATATGGGGACTATAAACTGTACATATACGAAAAAGATGAGATTTACTTTAAAGAAGCAATAGAGAATATTTATGTCAAGAGAGTAGGCAATGTAATTCTTATAAATACAAGAGACAACACAAACAGGTTTGAAGTAGTTGTTAAGAACATCTGGAATAATACGGAGATTGTTGATTTAGGGCTAATAAACACTATACTGAACAGAAATACAGTGTAAATAAAAGTTATCAATTGCTGATGATGACATAGTGTGTTCCTTCCCTTACCTTAACAGGAAGCAATTTATTATTGATTCGCGAGTAGTATTTTGTTAACATAGAAAAAAAGTAATACTGTTTTTTCGGTTGGGCGGGCAAATTGCCTGCTTCAAGATTTTAGCAGACTTCTGGGGCGGGAAGTTTATATAAACTTACCTGCCTTTTCTATTGAAGCAGGCTACAATTCAAAAATAAAAATCGGGGGTTACATACTAATGAAAAAAAGTCTTGTCAGATGCATATCATTATCGGTATTAGTTAGTCTGGTCGCATTATCATCTGTTGCATGCAATACAAGCACAAAACCTACAGGCGCAAATCAAAACCAAATCACTGCTGTTCCGGTCAATGTCCAGAATCCCGCAAAAGGTACAAAGACTCAAGAACCAAAAAACACTCAAAACGATTCTGCTAAAAATGAAAATGAACCGTTTAAGAACTCAGGGAAAAAAAGAGTTAAGGCCAAAGGTCTTTACCTGACTGCAACGTCAGCTGGGACCAGGCTCAAGCATTATGTCGATTTAGCCAATACAACGGAAATAAACAGTTATGTCATCGATTTGAAAAACGATTACGGTACAGTGTGTTTCGATTCACAAAATCCATTAGCTAAAGAAATCGGGGCTATTGAAAAGAGATATGATATTGATAAGGTCATAAAGGAACTCCATGATAATAATATCTATGCTATAGCCAGGATTGTTTGTTTTAAAGATCCTATTCTTGCAAAGAGCAAACCCGAGCTTGCAATAAAGAATAAGGATGGAGGACTATATGTTCACAATAAAATGAATTGGGTGAACGCATATAACAAGGAAGCATGGCAGTATAATATAGATTTGGCGAAAGAAGCACTTGCAAAGGGGTTTGATGAAGTACAGTTTGACTATATCAGATTTCCTGACGGTAAAAAGAGTGAGATGTTTTTTGGTGATATAGGAGGAAAGAAAAAAAGTGAAGCAGTTAATGAATTTTTAGCTTATGCAAGACAGCAAATGCCGGACGCAATACTGGCAGGTGACGTGTTTGCCATAATATGTGAAAGCCCGGGGGATACTGAAGGCATTGGGCAGATTTGGGAAGAGGTCGGAAAGAATCTGGATTATGTATGTCCTATGGCTTATCCTTCGCATTATGCAACAGGTCAGATAGTGAATAAAGTGAAATTCTCAAAACCTGATTTGGATCCGTATGGGGTAATAAAAAATACACTTTTAAAGGCAAAAGCAAGACTGGACAAGGTAGAAGGACACAAACCAATACTGAGGACATACTTGCAGGACTTCACAGCGACATGGATAGGTAAGGGCAACTGGCAATACTATGAGGATGCACAGATTAAGCAGCAGATACAGGGCGTATATGATGCGGGATATGAAGAATGGTTCCTATGGGATCCTATGAATAAATATAGAGAAGATGCTTTTAAAAAAGAATAAGGTATGAATAAAGCCTAAACACAAGTTGAATTGTGTTTTAGGCTTTATTTGCTTATACCTGCCTCTTCAGGCAGAAGAATAGGTTTCATTTTATCAGATATATACTTAAAACCATTTTTAAAGAACTTAGGTAGAATGAAGGAAATGAACCTTAGTACATACTTGGAGTTTTTCATGGCTATGGGTGCAATCAGTGTCATAATGAAAACATACACTCCGGTAAACTGATATAGAGATTCATCAATAGCTCCGCTTGTATAACCTATGGTGGCAAATATCAATGAATACTCGCCTCGGGCTATCATGCTCGTTCCTATGGCTACAGCACTTTTAGAAGAAAAGCCGCTGAAGTATGCTGAAGAGGAAGTTATCAGGATTTCTCCCAAAACTGTTACCGGGACAGCAATAGCTATTAACCATAATATATCGGGAACCTGTCTGGGATCCAGCAGCATACCGAATGAAATAAAAAATACTGTGAGAAAAATATCCTTAAATGCAGCGACCGTTCTGTGAAGTCTTTCTTCAACATCATAGCTGACAATTACCATACCGAACAGGAAGGCACCTGCTGCAGAAGCCAGACCCAAGTACGTAGCCAGTGACCCGACAAGCAGTATGATACCTATCATAAATGCAGTAAAAAGCTCCTGCGAATCTATCCGCGTCAAAACATCTATAAATTTGTTTATGATGAAAATACCTGCAAGAATAAAAACACTATAGAATACGATTGACTTTACAACAAGTAAGGATATCGTACCGATTTCAACATGGTTAAAAGCTGCAAAGCTCGATAGTATGCCCAAAAGTACAATAGCAAAGAAATCCTCAAAAACCATTACTCCCATCAGGACTTCGGACTCTTTGGAGGCAGTCCTTTTCATGTCAAATAGAAGCTTGGCTACGACTCCGCTGCTGCTTAAAGCGATGATTCCTGCAAAAAAAAGCTTCTCCTTGAAAGCAAACTGCAGGATAGAACCCAGTATAAGGCCTAAAATAAGGTTAAATACGATTTCATACGTACCAATAAAGAAAACGGAATTTTTTATTCGCCTGAATTTATTTATTGAAAATTCTATACCAAGAAAGAACATAAGAAATACGATTCCAAGCTCTGATAAATTGCTCAATGCTTTTGTATCGTGTATGATGCCGAAAACATTAGGGCCGATCAATACCCCGGTTATTATATATCCTATTATTACAGACTGGTTTATTTTCTTCATCAGTAACGCTGCAAAGAATCCTAAAAACAGGACTATGCCCAAATCAAATAGTATGCTGGTATGCATTTTGCCTCCTTAATATAAACAGTTAAGTAAATATGACTACCGGATTATAGCAAGAAAATCCTTAAATCTTTCGGGTTTACCGATAACAACGCAGGTATCACCCTCCTGGAATATATAGTCGGAGCTTGGATTTGGTATATAATTGTCATCCCTCAAAATTGCTATGATGGATACCTGGGTTTTTTTCCTTATTCCCAAACCACCTATAGCTTTACCGATAACCGGTGAATCCTTTTCTATCTTGTACCAGTCTATACGTATACCTTCAAGGGCAAGCTCCAGGTTTTCGACTGCTTTAGGTTTGAACATTACACCTGATAAAAATCCTCCAAGCCTTCTGGCTTCTTCATCAAGTAGGGTAACACTTGCCTGTGGATCTCCCTCTTTGTCCATGATGTATAATTCGCGTTTCCCATCATGGTGGATTACAAGCACAAGCTTCTCTTTTGAATATGTCGTACAGCTGATTTTTTTTCCTATACCCGGCAAATCTGATTCACTGAAAAATGACATAGCATAACCTCCTGATGAAATGTTGGTTTTATGGTATGAATAAATGTTATAATATTTTTGTAACTTTCCTTTATTCTATCAGAAATATTATTATTTATAAATACAAATAGTATTCTAAAGAGAGGTGTTATTGTTGAAAATCGTAATTATCGGGTGTGGACGGGTTGGAAGCAAGCTTGCCTGCCAGCTTGCACATGAAGGCAATGATGTGGCTGTTATAGACAGGAATCCACTGGCTTTTGACAAGCTGCAAAATAACTTGGCCGTGAATATGATTGTAGGGACAGGTATTGACGAGGATGTAATGATTAATGCGGGTGTAAAGGATGCTGATGCTGTTATTTCGGTTGCAAAGGGAGACAACACAAATATAATGGCAGGTCAGATTGCCAAGTTTCTGTTTAATGTTCCTAAGGTTATAGTAAGGATTGTTGACCCGAAGAGTAAAAAGTTCTATGAAGATGAACTCGGATTGACTTGCTATTGTCCTACTGAAGTCAGCTCGAATAATTATCTGAAAATTTTAGGGGGGATATAGTTATGTATGTAATAGTTGTCGGTGCAGGACAGGTTGGATACTATCTGACAAAAAACCTCCTATCAAAAGGATATGAAGTAACACTGGTTGACTGGGATTACAACCGGGTACAATTACTGGATCAGGAGTTGGGTGGAAACGTTATGTATGCCTCCGGTTCATCTATAGACGGACTCGAGAAAGCGGGTTGTGCTAGGGCAGATGTTATAGTAGCAGTTACGGGTGATGATGAAGACAACCTGGTAATATGCCAGCTGGGAAAAAGGTACTTTAAGGTTTCCAAAGCCATAGCAAGAATAAATAACCCTAAAAATGAAAGAGTTTTCAGAGAATTGGGAGTAGGTACAACAATCAGTGGGACAACATCCATATCGGAGGCCATTGAGAGATACGTTGCAAAACAGCAGTTAACTACACTCCTGACATTCGATCATAATGAAATGGCTCTTGTAGAGGCTGAGCTGCAGCAAGATTCTCCAGTAGTAGGGAAAAAGATATGTGAGATTTCTCTTCCATATGAGTGCATTATAGCAATGATATTAAGAGGAAGAAATGTTGTTTTTGCTAAAGGTGATACAGTACTTGAAGCTAAAGATATGGTCATAGCCATTTCCACACAGAAAGAGCAGGAGAATCTGAAGACTGTTCTACTCGGCAGCTCGGAGGTGTAGCTGATGGCATATAAAAATATTCTTATACCTACTGATGGTACTCTGGTAAGTGAAACTATCATTGATTTCATATGCTCTATACAAAAGGTAATGAATGCGGTCATTAATGTGGTTTACGTCATAGAAGTACCCAGAAACCTGCCTTTGGGAGCACAGATCCCTGAGAAGGCAGAAGTAGCTCAAACAGCGATAAACCGAGTCAGAGAAATCGCAGAAAAACATGATGTTCAGGTAAATACTTCAATAATATACGCAAGGACGGCTGAAGACAGTATACTTTCTACAGCCCAGGAACTTAAGTGTGATGTAATTGCAATCGCGCAGGATAATCAGAAACTGAGGATTTTTTCCAATACTACATCAAATATATATCAGAGATCAAAGTGCAGTGTTTGGCTTTTTAACAATAAAGGTTAGATTGCACATGTTTCTTTAAGTAAAGTAAATGGGCAATATGATGGTTTTACATCATACTGCCCATTTTATTAATTGTATTTTTTTGTTTGAATACATTATCTTGTATTGATTACCTCACTGAGCGGAGGAGCATTGATCTCGATTTCCGAACCGATATTGATATAACTGGTTTCTATGGAACTATCTATATCAACATCGTCATTTGCATCGGTAAATTTCATATTTGCTGAAAAGTGGTAAATATCCTTTATGATCCTGTTTTGCTGGTCAAGATAAACAACTACCTTGCCTGAAAACGGGCTTTTAAGAATTTGTTCCATGTCTGTGGGCTGATCAAAATAACCTTCTGCAGTAAGTAATGAAAACAGTGTTTTAAATGCTTCGCTAGTAAGAGTTATTTCATATTTTGTTGCAGCTATGCCATTAACTTCTGTTTGTCCGGAGCTTGATATTGCAAGCTTTCTGTAACTTCTTACAAATTGTTCTGCTTTGATTTTGTTTGCTTCGGAATTAATAACCGGGGCATCCTGAGATGACAACCCACTTGTAGGTAAAAGCAGCCATTTGCTTTCCCCCGGCAGTTTCATGTAGAGCTCCTTTCCTACCGTGATAGTTTCATATTCCATACTGGAGGAAGGAAGACCTGTGCCATAGAACTCCATTTTCGAGTTTATACGTGTATTCAGATTGTTGACTGCCCCATTGGCTGAAAAATTAAAGTTAACATCCTCATTGAGTGGTCTATTATACATCTTAAGAACCGCATTTGAAGACAGTTCCCCTTTATAGCCCTGCATACCGCTTTTTAGAGCTTCATAAAGCTCCGGATATTGAACCGGGCCGGTGATAGCCTTTACCATTTCGGTTGTTTTATTTCTGCTGTTTAAGTACCTGTAAATAACTACTGCTGCCTGTTGACGGTTTGCAGGACTTTGGGGGGCAAAGCTTGAATTTCCTACTCCTCCCATAAGGCCGCTTTCCATCACAAACTCAATATGATCGGTAGCCCAGGGAGAAATCTTTTTTTTATCTTTAAGGTTGCCGACATTGATTAACTCCTGCTGTTTGTTGATCTGCTCATCTTCAAGACCGAGAGACCGGACAAACATGATTGCCATCTGCTCCCGCGTACATTTCTGATTTATTCCGAAGGTGCCTTTTGAACCTTTTGTTATTATTCCTTCCCTATAGGCTGCCTCTACGTACTTATATGCCCAATGGCCGGCCGGAACATCCTTAAAAGTAGGTACTGAAGGAACATTTGAAGTATCATAATTGAGAGCCCTGACCAGCATTATTACTATATGTCCGCGGGTAACCGTATCTTTTGGGCTAAAATTGCCGTTGCCACCGCCTTTGATAATACCTTTGGCGACGAGGTCCGATACTGCTTCCTTTGCATAATCCGAGACAGAATTCATGTCTTTTATAGCAGCAGCCTGGACAGCTTGTGCACTAAGAGCTAAAACTCCGGAAAAGACTGCTATGGCTAGAAATTTCGCAAGTGTTGATCTAACATACCTTATATGCTTCATACTCCACTCCCTCTTGATTTCTAAATTATACTCGCTTCGCAAAACAAACATTTGCATTATCAAAGTTCCGTTGATATGCAATAAGTCAATATGCAATCAATTCCAATGAACTAGCACGACAGCTTAATTCAAGGCATATAAAGCAAATATGATACATTATTATAAATATTTTATGTAAACAAGTCTACTGGAAAATAACTTGCTATGGGGCATGGGATTATGGAGTGGAGCGTAAACATGTTTGGAGTATTCCAGGCAAGCACAAGTAAGCTGGGTAATAAGAAAGCATTAAGAACAGGCGGAAATGTAAAATTCCAAGGCAAACCGCAAGCAGTTTGCCTTGGAATAAATAATTACCTGATAGTTATTATTTCTGTTTTTCCTACATTGATAGAGTCTCTTGAGGATATTCCCTGAATTACAGTTCCATCTGCCTTGTAAGTCCCGGGACTTACTACTCTCGCATAATAATAGAGTGGCAGCTTGTGTGAATCTTTGGGCCATTCGCTGTAGACATAGAAGCTTACCTTTTGCCCATCTATGTTTCCATAAGAACAATGCTTGTCGTATATGGCTCCCAAACTGGAGGGAATTGCAACAGGCTTCAATCCTGACGGCAGGTAATCCGTTATTTCATATCCTCCTTCAATTGCTTTTGCACCTATATTCCAATCAAGCACTACTTTAACAATATCATTTTCTTTAAAGGTTGTTGTCTGCTTAGTGGGGTTGGCGTATGAGAAGTATTTTCTCGAAACAGAAATATTGGGGTCAAGCTTAGCGGGCAGAGTTGTTTGCTCTTTAAACACTGATATCACTGAAATGCTTCCGCTGACGCTTGAAATTTTCAGTTCGGATATCTTCCTTGAAGGAATATTCAGAGTAAATACCTCTCCATTTTTTAGTGCCCTGGTATGTTTTTTACCATATAAAGTATAAGTGAATTTGGCAGTATCTTCTGTTGCTTTACCGATTTCCTGAGCTATATATGTAAGCTTTTCCAGATTAATGAGTATATCTTTTGTGCTGTTTGCCAAACAGTATTCATATAACCCCTTTTTCTCAGGCTTGTTTAGCTTGGATGCGAGCTGGGAGGCGAGAGAGGTGCACTCGAGAGTGTCGTCCCTGTCAATCCCTGTATTCAGCCTGTAATAAGGTCTGTATTCCTCGATATATTTTGATATACTGTCAGTGAACAGCCTGTCGGCCTTACTGGTTTCACCCAGCTCACAGTAAGCAAGTGCAATGTATAATATATCCTTGATGTTTGCATTTTCAACCTTGGCAGCCTTATCAAGATCGAGCAGTACCGGCTCTCCCAATGCTGAAAGCCCATAAAGCGCATTACCCTTTAGACCCGGTGAATCGCTGTATAAAGTATTATAGAAGTATTCCTTCAGTCTGGGAATATTTATTTCTTTGCTTACCAATGGAGTGAGTTTTGCACTCAGATCAATGTCACTGCTGCCGTAGGGGAGCAGTGCTATGCCGCCGTCCTGCGTCTGGTAGTCTGAAGCCTTGAAGCTCTGCCCACTATATAGAATTTCTTCATTTTTAAAGTGGGTCTTAATAAGCTCGGCTGACATTTTTGCTGCAAGCTTCTGATCAATTCTGTTGCCACCTGTATAGAGCATGTTTGTAAGAACGGGGAGATAAGCTCCTTTGGTCCCGTCAGTAAAAACAAGTTTTGTGTTACCTGAATTTCCGCCTTTTAGTGCTGTATTTTTTGAAAGCTTGTAGTACACTGCTCTGTCTATCTGGTGATAGGAATTAAGCACTGTAAGCTTTTGCTTGATTGAATCCTTCAATCCGTTAGCTGTAAAGGCTGTAATAAATATATCGTTATTTCCTTCCGTCAGCTTCCATAAAGGAATGTTTACTCTTTCAAATGCTTTTCCGTGAGCTTTGAGTTTGACTTTAGGGTTGGAAGAGCTTGAAACTTCAAAAAATATTGTATCACTGTCTTTTAAATCATTGCCATAGGCATTTACACCTATCACCGGAGTATCCCCTGCCAGATAAGTTGAATTCATTGTGTAGTTGATAAAAAATGGCAGTGATACCTTTAGCTCCACTCTGTTGCTGCCGCTCATAAGATTAGGTGTTACGCCTGCAAGTGTAACTCTCCAGGAAGTGATGTTGTCCGGGAGCTTGAATTTCAGCTCACCTGTGCCTTTTTCGTTGAGAATTATGGTGCTGAAGAATGCTGTATCTCTGAAATCCTCTCTAAGTTTGGCAGATTCATTGTTTAGGTAGGATTTGGCTTTTACATTTCTTAATCCCCCGTCTTCCTTTTCTACCGACATAGTTGCAGAGTCAATTCCTTTACTCTCATAACCCCTGCTGCTTTCTTCCATACCAGAGTTTAAATGTGACTGGTAGGTATAATTTATACCGGAAGGGACACAGGCATATATCCGGTCCAGGGTGTTTGCTTCGTGATCCTGCAGCTTTAAAAGGGCCTCATCTACTATACTTGCATTAATAACAGCTTTTTGAGGAACGCCGGATTTGTTTTTTGCGTTTATTTTTATTCTTACTTCTTCACCTGGCTTATAGGAGCTTTTATCCATTTGTGCAGATATTTCAAGCTCTTTTTCCTTATAGTCAAATACACAATTGTAGAATTCCGATTCTACATAAGTAATTCCGTTAAAATATACTCCCAGTACGTAGGTATTTGGAATATCCTTCTCTGCCAGCTTGAAGGAATGTATAGCAGTATTTGTGAGAGAATAGTCTCTTATACCGTTTTGTGACTTAATAAACATAAAACTGTTCTGCACCTGTGGAGCCGATACCTGTATAGGTGACTTGCCTTTGCTAAAAGTTAGGCTTACTGTTTCATCCAGTTTGTAGGAGTCCTTACCCCCTTCCAGGTGATAGCTGTTATCTTCATAGTAGTTGTTATAGTATCTGTTATATTCATAATATTTCCCGATGTATATATGATTGAATTCCATTTTTCTTCCGGAGTTGTCGTTGCAGCGGATTGACGCACTATACCAGCCGTCCTCAAAATCAGGCAGGTTTATACTGAAAGAAGCTTTTCCCTGACTATCTGTAGTCATAGTGAAGTTTTTTACAGCTTCCATACGCGTTTCATACCTGTAGGATTTCTGGGTTACTTTGTTAATAAAGTCATAATACTGACCATCTTCGATCTTTACCCAGGTGTTTTTATATAAGGTGCCCTCAAGCATTTTTCCTCCGACCGGATTGCCCAGATAATCGCCGCTATCTTTTGCGGTTCCGTTGTTTAGCCTGTCGAGCACTATCTTACTGACAGCAGCACTTATAGTTTTCGTATCTTTTTTTATATCGGTAGCAATGTTTACGATTATATCATTAATAAATACCCTTACTGTATTACTTTCAGAAATTTCTCCAATTTCAGGAAGTGAAGCATTAACATGTAAAGCTGAATGATTTTCACCCTGGAAATTTTCTTCAGCAGAAGGTTTATACTTCAGCACCAAATTTCCTTTAGAGTCAGTAGTCTTTGTTTCCGATATCGACCTGCCTCCGAAGCCGTTATGAATATTATAATTCACATTCAGATTCGGAACACTGGTACCTTCAAAGAAGGATGCCTTGACTTTGAACTCAACCTGTTCACCTGTAAAAACAGCTTCCTTGTTTTTGATAATTTCTATTTTATAAGGTGGCTTTACATAGTTTTCAACAGAAAGATAGGTACTTGTAATAATCTCATCACCTTTTTTTGCGATGAGCCTATAGCTTCCCGGCTCAAGATTCGGCAGCTCCAGAGTGCTGTCAAAAATGCCGTTCTTTACATCAACTTTCTGACTTATAAGGGTTTGTGGATTACCAGGGTAATGAAATCCCTTCATTCCTACCTTGTTATGGTGAAAATACCAGTAGCCCTGACTTATTTCAATAGTTATGGAGTCAATTTTTTCGTTTTCATATCTGTTCTTTATAAAACCCCAGAAGCTAACAGTATCATCAGGCTTAAAAAGACTTCTGTCCATTTGGAGATAATTCCAGTACATATTTGTGCCATATCCGCCATAATACCTGTAAATATATGAATTATAGTCCAACACGGCTGTTTTTCCATCTTTTGCTGTTATTTTAAGATATTTCTTGCTCTCCAGGCTGTTATCCTCAGATACAGAGATGGCAGCGGCAGGAGTGGGAAAGAAGGCTACACCATTTGAATCTGTGGTATGCTTTATGTTGTAGCCGATTAAAGAAAGGGATGCATCCTCAACAGGCTTTTTAGTTGCCAGATCATTAAGCCATACGATAGTTTTATTATTGCTTTTTGCTATGTACATACCAATATCTGTAACTTCAATAAATGTCTGAAATCTTATGCCCTCCCAGATGCTGTCTACAAGATAGTACCCTGCCGGTAGTGACTCAGGAAGCTTTATAAACTGCGGTCCATTGTTTTCTACGCCTAATTCCTGCTCAAAGTCCTGCGCTTTAGCTAAACCTTCAGAATCCATGAAATTACTATAATAGTTCAAGTATGCCCACATGGGGATGGTGGATTTCTTCATCAAAATTTCTATGAAGCTATCAACGTTGCCATAAGAATAGACTGCAGTTTTGACTTTGACGGTATTTTCTTTTACTCTTTCCTTATTTATATAGTAATCTATAGGTATATATGGCTTTTCGCCTGTTTTAAACTCGTTAAGATGCTTGTTGTACGTAAAATAACCCTTGTAATATAGGTTATCTTCATTGTCAACAGGTGTTTTGCTTGTTTCAAACATGAAGACATAGTCTTCTTTCAGGCTGTAGTCCGTACCTTTGAGTTTTAGACCTTTTTTAACGGTTACAGTGTATAATGTACCTTCCTCCAGTTTTTTAGGAACAAACACAGCAGCTTTTTTATGTCTTTCAAAGGTTCCAGGTGTGGAAGGTGATATCTCGAAATATTTGTCAATATCTTCATAGTCTTCATGGCTGAAATATATTTCTATTCCTGAGTTTACAGGTACATTTGCAGATTTGTCGGAAGGGAATACACCTGAGATCTTGAAGACTGCGCTGGTCTGAAAGGTCCAGGTTATGTCTGTATTACCATTTTTCAATCTGAAGGTATAAAGCTTATTCTGCTCAAATGCTCTTGAGGGAGTAATAAGAAAAGTATTAGAACTCTTTTCTTCTATGATCGGCTCAGGTTCACCGTCTATAGAAAAGCTTTCCTGCAATTCTTCAGGTTTTGTTGTGACTTGAGCTTTCAATATGTATTTACTGTCAGGCTTTACACCTGTAGAATCCGAGTTTACCGGATCAAGGCTATAGCCTTTTCTGAAATTCTCTGCGTTTGCTATACTGACAGATAGTGGGCTGGCTGCAACAAACACACTTGTAAGAAAAATAACAACTAAAATACTGCATGTAATTCTTTTTAGCACTGGTAAGCACCTCCATTATAGTGATTTGTATCTTGAATAACGGCTTTTTCAAATCGGATGTTATCAAATAGTAAACTCCGGACCACTAGTATAAGTTAACTTAATTTGGTCAGCGAGTTGATTAATATTATAGACTTGAAGGCCATGGAATTTGTTCCAATTATAAAAAGGTAATAATTAGAAACTGATATAGATTACAAATCAATGATGAATAAGAAAATGTATAAATCTGCAAAGAAAGAATAAGTTGAAAAAAATTTTTATAGAAAATAAAAAAATATAAAAGGATTTTTTTCTTCCTTATCTAATCTCAATAGTATAGAATATATTTATAAAGTATAGGACAGTCAAAGGGGGATGGTTATGAACATCAATAACGAAGTCAAGACAGAAAACAATGATTTGCAAATGCTTCTTTTGAAAATAAGGAGCAAATACCCGTCCTTGACAGATGCAGCAAAAAAAGTAGCCGATTTCATACTAAACAGATACAGTGATGCAGTCTATCTGAATATCAGTGAACTGGCAGGGAAATGCGGGGTAAGTGAGTCAACTATAACAAAATTTATTAAGACCATGGGATATGGCGGGTTTCATGAATTGAAAATAAGCCTGGCCAGAAGTTCGGGGCCTGCAGTTGAAAGCGATGTATTATATGGTGAGATAAGCCTTGATGATAACATAGAATCCATTTGCAATAAGATTTACTACAACAATATGGAGGCTATGAAGGATTCTTTAAGAATTCTTGATTTTGATAGTATGGATAAGGCGGCAGTTATGGTTTTAAGAGCAAGAAAAGTGGACATTTATGGCATGGGAAGCTCAACTGTTGCTACTCTGAATGCGAAAATGAGACTATACCGGCTAGGAATAATGTGTTTTACATACAATGACCCCCATGAGCAGATAATATCCGCGTCACTTTTGAAAAAAGGAGATGTAGCTATAGCAATCAGCAATTCCGGAAAATCCGCAGATGTGGTAAAAGCAATGGATATAGCAAAGCAATCGGGGGCGTCAACTATTTGCATAACAAATTATGATGATACCCCCATAACCAGATATGCAGATATAAAGCTTTTTACTTCAACCAAGGATTCCGAGGAACTGTGTGAAAGTCTGCATGCGAGGATAGCCGAACTGACTCTTATCGATGCATTGTATGTATGCATAGCCAGCAAAATGAAAAAACAGGCTATGAGCAATCTTTATAAAACTTCTGAGGCTATTAAGACTCATAAATTGACATAAGTTGCATGTAAATTTTCGGGAAGCTAAGAAACTTCCCGGGTATTAATAAAAAATGGAGGGTTTGATATGCCGCACGTACAATCAACTACTAGAGGGTTTGGATGCCCGGGTAAGTACATTCAGGGCCCCGGTGAAATGAACAGATTGGAAGAATACACTTCAGCTTACGGATCAAACGTATTTGTGCTGATAGACCAGAGATTATTTGACAATATAAGTGACAAGCTGAAAAAGGTTTATTCAAATACTTCTTCAAACCTCACTTTTGATAAGTTTACAGGAGAAGTGACACTAAAGGAAATCGACAGGGTGATAAAACTTGCTGAGCAAAGCAAGCCGGATGTAATTGTAGGAATAGGTGGAGGAAAGACTATAGATACAGGCAAAGCAGTGGCAGCAAGTATGAAAATTCCTTTTATAAGCGCACCTACAGCTGCTTCTACAGATGCACCCACCAGCGCGCTTTCAGTAGTATATACTGAAGAAGGTGAACAGACCCACTGCATATTTCACAATGCAAGTCCTGATATAGTTCTTGTAGATACTGAAATCATTTTAACTGCTCCTGTACGTTTTTTGGTTTCCGGTATGGGTGATGCATTGTCAACGTACTTTGAAGCAAGGGCAAACGCTGAATCAGATACAGCAAACTATATCGGTAAAGGTTATAGAAGGTGCAAGGCGGCTATGGCAATAGCAAAGCTGTGTTACGAAATACTGCTTGAGGATGGACTGGAAGCAAAGCTTGCAGCCGAAAGAGGAGTATGTACAGAGGCTTTGGAAAATGTAATTGAAGCAAACACTCTGCTTAGCGGGGTAGGATTTGAAAATACGGGGTGTGCTGCGGGACATGCAATAAATGAAGGACTTACCGTGCTTGAAGAAACTCACCATTTCTATCATGGAGAAAAAGTTGCATTCGGTACTATATGCCAGCTTGTTCTGGAAAACAGGCCAAAGGAAGAAATTGAAGAAGTAATAAAATTCTGTCTGAGTGTAGGATTGCCTACAACTTTAAAAGACCTGCATGTAGAGCCTACCTATGATAAACTTATGGCAGTTGCAAAAAGGGCTGCTATAGAAGGTGGAATAGCCCATGCGGAACCTTTTAAGGTAACACCGGAAATAATATATAATACTATTCTTGCGACAGATGCTCTCGTAAATCATTATAAAAAGCTGTGGGGTATATAAAAAAGAAAAGCTAGAGACAAATACCCAGCTTAAGAAGATAGATAATATAAAAATAATTAAACAAACTAACAACTAACATTATACAATAAAAAAATCATATTGAAAACCTAAGGGAAGTATATCGGAATACTTTCCTCCGGTCTTGCCTTTTTTTCTTTTTTCGCTTTAAGATACAGTGCATTTGATACATTCCTGTGAAAAAAAGCTTCATATTCACATCCCTTCTCCTTAAGGAGGAGGGGTGGAGGATAAGTTTATTTCTTTGCAAACTTCACATATACCAATAAATTATTTTTTTATGCCGGTTGATTTTTCCGGTGGATTTTCATTAAGAAGTTCAATTCGTTGAGCAATATCAGGCTGAAGGCCTGCATTTTTAGGAGGAGGATTCGTTATGAAGGCAGCATATTTTTATGGAGTTGGAGATATAAGGGTTGAAGAAGTGGAAATACCTAAAATAGATGAAGAAGAAATACTGATAAAAGTAAGAGCAACAGCCGTATGTGGAACTGACCTGAGAATATATAAATTCGGACATTTTAAAATTCCTGAAGGTACGAAGAGAGTTCTGGGACATGAAATCGCAGGAGAAATTGTAGAAGTGGGTTCAAAAGTAAAGGGTTATACAATAGGAATGAAGGTAGCAACCCCTCCAAACATAGGTTGCGGCACATGCCCGGCATGTATAGCTGGTTTTAATCAGATGTGCCCTGACTATGAGGCGTTTGGCATAAGCCTTGACGGTGGATTCCAGGAATACATGAAAATTCCCGCTTTTGCCATAAAGGCTGGAAATGTAGTACGCATTCCAGCTGGATTGAGCTTTGAAGAAGCAGCCATAACAGAACCGCTTTCCTGCTGTTATAACTCTTACAAGGCATTAAAGACAGTGCCTGGTGATACTGTTCTGGTAATAGGTGCAGGTCCCATAGGAGCTCTCCATGTGATGATGAACAAACTTGCAGGAGCCACAAAAATAATAGTTGCAGATATTTCACAAGAGCGTCTTGAAGAAATAAAAGCCCTGGGAGCTGATGTAATAATAAATTCCGGTACAAACAATCTGATAGAAGAAGTTAATAAAGAAACAAACGGTGCAGGTGCAAATGTAATAATAACCGCCTGTTCAGTTCCAGATTTGCAGAGGCAGGCGCTCGAAGTGGCTTCAGTACATGGAAGAATAAACTTCTTTGGCGGGCTTCCGAAAGGTAAGGAAGAAGTAACACTCAATACCAATCTTATACATTACAAGGAACTTATAGCTTTAGGAACTACAGGATCAAGCATCTCGGATTATTATAAGTCAATGCAGATTGTAGCTTCAGGTAAAGTAAATGCAAAAGCATTGGTAAGTGCTACCTTTAGTGTAGAGGACACTGTCAAGGCTTTTGAATATGCAGCAGCCGGAAAAGGGATGAAGGCTGTAGTAACCAATGCCAAATAATCTGTAGAAATTGAAAATAGTCCTTAGGCAGGAGGAAGCTCAAAGTGAAATATTTGATAGGAATTGACATAGGTACTACAGGCACAAAGTCTGCTCTGTTTGACACAGAAGGCAGGCTGATTGCTGATGCTTATCTGGAATCGAAGCTTTATTATCCGAAGCCGGGCTGGGTGGAACAGAATCCCCGGGATTTTTACACCTCTTCGTGTGATACCATACGCGAGGTTATCAGAAAATCAGGTGTAGATCCTAAAGAGGTTGCCGCCCTCAGTTTAGACGGCCAGATGGCAGGAATACTGGGAATAGATGAAAAGTGGAATGCTGTAACACATTATGATTCATGGTTGGACACAAGGTGCAAAAAATATGTTGAATATATTAAAAACAACTTTGAAGATAAGGTTTTAAATCTTTCAGGACTTCCGTCAACAGTCGCACATTGTGCAAAAATGCTATGGTGGAAAAATGAACAGCCTGAAATTTTTGCAAAGATAAGTAAATTCATACAGCCTGCGGCTTTTGTTGCAGGATTGTTTGCAGGGCTTTCAGGCAGGGAAGCCTTTATTGACTACACTTACCTTCATTTTACAGGGCTTTATGACGCAAGTGCTATTGAGTGGTCAAGTGAACTGTGCAAGGATTTTGGAATTCCTATGGATAAGCTTCCGGACATAGTCGAGCCTTGGAAAGTGGTAGGGACACTGACCGAAAAGGCAGCAAGGGATTGTGGTCTAGTGCCGGGAGTGGCAATTGCGGCAGGTACGGGGGATCAGGCAGCAGGGTTCCTGGGTGCGGGACTGGTTGAGCCGGGAATGCTGGTAGATGTTGCTGGTACTGCTTCAGTATTTGCTTGCTGTGTCAATGAGTATAAGCCGGACTTGAAATTCAAGACCCTGCTTTTCCCAAAGGCAGCTTCAAAAGGATTATGGTTTCCGCATGCATACATCGGTGGAGGCGGCTTGTGTCTCAGGTGGTTCAGAGATGGGATAGTCAAGCCCGGAAAAGACGAATTTGATGAAATATATAAGATTCTCGACAGGGAAGCCTCAGAACTTCCTGCGGGCTCGGATTCACTGATGTTTATACCGCATCTTGGCGGAAGAAACTATCCTTATGACAGTGATGTAAGAGGAATATGGGCAGGCTTTAGCTGGGGACACGAAAGAAAGCATTTTTATAGGGCTATGATGGAAGCTGTTGCCTATGAATATTATTATTATCTTAAAATCGAAAAAGATCTTTTTCCAAATGCCAATTTCAAGGAAGTCAGAGCTATCGGCGGAGGCTCTAAAAGCAGAGTATTCAATCAGATAAAAGCAAATGTACTCGGAATACCATATGTGCAGCTTTCCAGGGATGAAGTCGGAGGTCTGGGGTCAGCTATAATTGCAGGTCATGCAGTAGGTTTGATCAGTAATATGGAAGAGGCCGCAAAAAGATTTGTCAGCACAAAAAACAGAATTGAACCGGATATGAAGGCGAATGAATACTATAAAAACTTTGCCGAGCTTTATATAGAAATGTTTAGGACGCTGAAGCCTTTATATAACAGGCTCGCAGAAATTTCTGCAATAGAAAAACCATAGAGAGGATGAAGTGTTTTGTATAAATTAATGCAGGCAGCCGTGCTGCATGCCCCGTCAGACTTAAGAATTGAGCAGGTCAGGATTCCTGCGGGTATAGGCGGTGACGAGGTACTGGTTAAGGTCAGGGCAGCAGGAATATGCGGTTCTGATCTGGATAGGGTAATGAAATCGGGAACTTACAGCTTTCCTACTATTCCAGGCCATGAATTTTGTGGAGAAATAGCTGAGGTAGGTGCTGAGGTAAGGGACTATAAAAAAGGTGACAGGGTTGCGGTAGCTCCCATGCTGCCATGCTTTACATGTGAATTTTGCCAGCAGGGGAATTACGGACAGTGCGACAGCTATAACTTTCTTGGTTCCAGAACAGACGGCGCTTTTGCCCAATATGTGAAAGCTCCGGCGAGGAATCTTATAAGAATGCCCGACAGTGTCAGCTTTATGGAAGGTGCTGCAATCGAGCCTGCAGCTGTAACACTTCACGGTATGAGAAAAGTAGGTGTTAATGTAGGTGACACTGTTGCTGTTTTAGGTTGTGGAGCCATAGGGCTTTTTGCAATACAATTTGCAAAAATAATGGGTGCAACAAATGTAATAGCTGTAGATATAGCTGCTGACAAACTGGAACTTGCCGATAAAATAGGAGCGGACAGGTGTATAAATGCACTTGAAGGTGATGTAGTCCAGGCTATAAAGGATGCTACAGATGGGAAAGGTGTGAATGTAGCTGTCGAAACAGCCGGGGTAAGTCTCACACAGGAGCAATGCCTGAGAATTGCCAAAAAGCAGGGAAGAGTTCTTTACCTTGGTACAGCTCACAGGGATGTGGTAATCCCTCCCAAGTCATTTGAGTGCATAGTCAGAAATGAAATCACAATAGTTGGCGCGTGGAACTCATATTCTGCTCCTTTTCCGGGTGTAGAATGGCATGCGACGCTTGAGTATATAAAGGCAGGAAGCCTTAAGATAAATCCTTTGATTACACATACAGTATCACTGGATAAAGCACCTCAGGTATTTAATGAACTGGCTGAAAGAAAGTATCCTTTCAATAAGGTTATTTTTGTAATGGATTAAAGATGCGGGGGTATTGTCATGTCAAAAAGTATAGAAATTATTGAATTGACTCCGGAAAATTTCAGAGAATTCGGACAGGTAATATCAACTGAGGGAAAGGCACCTGATGCAGGGGATGCAAACTTCAACTGGTTTGAAAAGCTTGCTGCCTTTAATAATATTAAAGAAGTAAGTGTAAATATTCTGGAATGCAAAAAGAGAGAACTGATTATTGACAGGCTTGAAGTTCATAAGGAAACGCCGGAAGTTGTAATACCTCTCGGTGGAGAAGATGTAATAGCAGTAGTGGCTCCTGCGGGTGAAATGGATGAAAGCAGGATAAAAGCATTCCGTATACCTGGAAGCAAGGGAATAGTACTGAATATCGGAGTCCGTCATTTTATACCTTATCCGTTAAAAGGCAATGTAAACTGCGTTATTATATTTAAGCATGCCACAGGTGCAAATGATCTGGTTTTCGAAATGCTGTCAGAGGTCTACAAAATAGGTTAGGGAGCGGACAATGAAGGGTTTTGTTTTTAATATCCAACGGTTTTCTATAAACGACGGTCCAGGTATAAGAAGTACTGTTTTTTTAAAAGGCTGTAATTTGCGCTGCTTGTGGTGCCACAATCCTGAGTCTCTTAAAGCCGCACAAGAAATTCTGTTTTTTGAGGAAAAATGTGTAGGGTGCAAAAAGTGTGAAACAGTATGCCCTTCTCATGCACATTATTTTACAGGTGAAGGGAATAAGGTATTTGACAGGTCAAAATGCAATTATTGCGGTTTATGCATCGAAAACTGCATGTATGACGCATTAGCCTGTGCAGCGAAGTATATGGAACCTGGTGAGGTTATGGACGTTTTACTAAAAGACATGGATTACTACAGGAATTCAGGCGGTGGGGTAACATTTTCCGGTGGAGAACCCCTTCTGCAGAAAGAATTTCTTATGGAAGTGGCAGAAAAGACAAAATCCGAAGGGATACACAATGCCCTTGATACAGCTTTGAATGTAGAGTGGGAAGACATAGAGCATGTACTTCCATATATAAATCTTGTACTTCTTGACTTGAAAGTTATGGATTCAACCATCCATAAAAATGTGACCGGCGTTGGCAACCAAAGAATTCTTCAAAATGCTTTCAAACTATCTCAGACACATGTTGACATAATTGTTAGAATTCCAGTAATTCCGGGTATAAATGATACAGATGAAAATATGGGGAAGACTGCAGAATTTCTGAAAGATTTCAAGAATCTGACCAGAGTTGAGCTTTTGCCATATCATGATATGGGAGTTAACAAACACCTGACTCTGGGAAACAGGAATAAACACAGGGTGTTTGAAATTCCTTCGGATGAGAGTATCAGACAACTGACCAGGTGTTTTAGAAAGTACGGAATTGAAGTAATATCAGGGTAGGAGGGATATGATGCTGCCTGAAAGAATTGCTCAGTCAATAGAGAATTGGTTTGAAAAGGACTATAGAGCTACTTTTTATGAAAGAATTGATTATCTTATTGAAAGTGAAAAGCTTTTTGAACATCTTCCTTATGCAATTAGATATGGTAAGACGCTGGAATATATACTGGAACGCATTTCTGTGCCTGTCCTGCCAGGTGAAATGATAATAGGTTCGGTTAAGGAAACCATACCGACAAAACAGCAAAAGGAGCTGGCAGAGAAGCTAAGTCAGGAGTGGTGGGACATCCCTCATGAAGAAATCCAGAAAAAAATATTATGGTTTTATTCCTATGGGTGGTTGAAAAGAAGACCGCCGTGGTTTTACTCATTCGGGCACCTGGCATTGGATTGGGAAGGTATAATAAACAAAGGTTTAGCAGGATTCGTAGCTCAGGCGTCTAACGTATTGGGTGAAATCAGAAGAAAAGGTGATAAAAATAAGGAGAGCTTTTTAGAGGGTGCTATTATATGCTATCAGGCTCTCTCAAAATATATCATCAGATATGCAGTTCAGGCTGAGAAAGAAGCTGAAGGCTGTAGTGACCCTGAAAGGAAATCACAGCTTCTGCGTATAAGTGAAAGCTGCAGACATATCAGTGAAAAACCTGCAAGAAGCTTTTATGAAGCGCTTCAGCTGATATGGTTCATAGTACTGCCGCTTATGAAGGTTTGCGGATGCGGTGTTTTCAATCTGAGCAGAATGGATCAGTACCTGTATCCGTTTTACTCCAGGGATGTAGCTGATGGAAGCCTCACTGAGCAATTGGCGCTTGAACTTATAGAAGAGTTTTATAATAAAAACAATGAAATAATGGCTCCTACTGACCATATGTCACAGGAAACGGAAACTACAAAATACACCATAGAAGTTGCTTATGACGATCCGAATTATCTCATACTGGGAGGATTATCAGGGGATAATAAGCCTGGAGTGAATGAACTGTCCTATTTATTTGTTGAGGCTGCCCACAGGATGAAACTCCGTAATCCCTTTATAGTTGTACGGTATTACAAGGATATAGACAGAGATTTCTGGCTGAAGGTATGTGATGCTATAAGGGATAATGCCACTATAGTAGTATATAATGACATTACAATGATACCTGCATTGATCTCGTACGGGGTGCGGGAAGAAGATGTATATAATTATGGTTTTTATGGGTGCAATGATCCGAACATTCCCGGTGATGAGGGTGGACTCAGGCAATTGTGGTTTAATCTGGTGAGACCCTTGGAGCTTGCGCTGAACAGTGGCGAATACCCTTTACAGCCGAAAGATGACAAGCCGCTGGCGGAAACACAGTACTCACTTGAGGACAGAATGATAGGCCTCATGACTGGTGCGTACTATGGAGTTAAGACGAAGCATGTGTCGGAAATAAACTCTATTGACGATTTGCTGGAAGCTTACAGACAGCAGGTAAGATTTCTTATCAGTGATTACAGACAGGCATTTGAGAAGGATTTCAAACTGGAGCAGGAGTGCAATGCAGGAAGAATCAGAATAGAGGATTGTTTCTTAAATGGAACTGTTGATAATGCAATCAGTTGGAACGATGGAGGAACCAGGTATCACAAGATAACTGTTCAAGGAAGTGGCATGGCTTCGGTTGTAGATTCGCTGGCAGCTATAGAAGAACTGGTTTTCAAAAAAAGGGAAATGACACTGGAAGAGCTTGTAGACGTACTGGGGAGCAATTACAAGGATAGCGGATATTTACAGGCGAGACTCAGTAGAAAAATGCCTAAGTTCGGTAATGATATATCCTGGGTGGACGAGCTTGCAGTTAAAGTAACGGATATATTCTGTGATGAAGTAGCAAGGGTAAACTCACCGGAATATTTATACTCATTTTTCCCTACACTGTCTTCAGACAGGGATTTTACTACCATGGGAAAATATGTTGGGGCTACGCCGGATGGAAGGTCTGCAGGACAGCAGATCAGCGAAAACCAGTCACCTACAGAAGGAACGGATGTAAGCGGACTTACTGCGTTATTGAATTCTGTTTCAAAGATACCTTTTAAAAGAATAACAGGGGGACCTTTAAACATCCGGATACATCCGTCTGCAGTAAAGGGAGAAAACGGTCTGCAAATGTTTGCAACCTTAATGAAAACCTATTTTGACAAGGGTGGGTTACAGGCACAAATTAATATAGTAAGTAAGGAAGAGCTTCTGGATGCACAAAAAAGCCCTGGAAAGTATAAAAACCTGTGTGTCAGAGTGACCGGCTACAGTGCATATTTTACCCAAATGGGAAAGAAAGCTCAGGATGAACTTATTAACAGAACTGAAAAGTGTTAATGTGATGGTGTGAGAAAATTACATTTGTTAAAAAGATACAGGGCTTCATCGGATAATGGATGCAAGCCCGTTTGCTTAACCTAAGGTACTCATGTTCTAAAGGGGAGCTATTTATTATGAATGACATTATTAGAACAATGGAAAATGCGCATAAGGAAATAAAAGACCATGTTGAACAAGGTATTATTCCATTTTGGCTGAACAATAGCATAGATAAAAAATTTGGGGGGTATTTTACCTGTTTTGACGAAAACGGGAAGCATACCAATGAGACTGATAAATATATAGTGACACAAACAAGGATGATATGGGGATTGTCGGCCTTTTATGGCTGTTATCCGGAAAACAGCAGGTTATGTAAAGCAGCAGTGCAAGGGATTAAATTCTTTATCGATAAATTCTGGGATAACAAGTATGGAGGCTGGTACTGGCGTACAAAGAGAAACGGGAAGGTATGTGACAATGGGAAGGTGGTGTATGGGCAGAGTTTTGCAATATACGCACTGACTGAGTATACGCTTGCAACAGGAGATATCAGGGGATTGGAATACGCTGAAAAGACCTTTGATCTTCTTCAGAAATATTGTGCAGATACGCTTAATGGCGGATATTTTGAAAACCTTGAAAATGATTGGAGCATATCGGAGCCGGGGCTCAATGCCGGTGACAGGAAATCTCTGGATATACACATGCACCTGATGGAAGCATTTACGAAGCTGGCAGATTGTTCTGGCAAGGAGATACACCAGAGAAAGCTTAAGGAGATTATGGATATCATAACCGGCAAAATGCTCAATCTGGTGGCAGGTTGCGCTATGAACCAGTTCACTACAGACTTTAAGCCGATACCGGCTATTAATATCAGAAGGACATGGAACGCAGAGCGTGTTACGGGAGAACTAGTTGAAAAGCCTATGGATACTACCTCTTATGGGCATAATGTTGAGCTGGTATGGCTGTTGAACCGCGCAGCTGATGTATTGGAAATGCCGAAGGAGACTTATAGTCATATTACCCGCAGTCTGGTTGATCATTCTTTGAAGTTCGGTTTTGATTATGAACTGGGAGGGGTATACAGGGATGGTCCCCATGATGGTCCTGCGATAGTGGAGGATAAGGAATGGTGGCAGAATTGTGAAGTTCTGGTCGGGTACCTTGATGCTTTTGAAAGGCTCGGTGATGAAAAATACCTTAAGGCTTTTTTAAAGACATGGGAGTTTGACAAAAAGTATATGATAAACTGGGAAGTAGGGGAATGGAGACAGTTATTGGACAAATGCGGCAACATAATTGCCGGAGACATAGGTAACCCATGGAAGGCTATTTATCACACTGGAAGAGCCATGCTTGAGTGTATGCAAAGGCTTGAACGCCTTATAAACCGGTTTGAACCGGGTGAATAATAAAGTAATAAAAAGAGGATACCTTTTTAAGGAAGGTATCCTTTTGAGTGTTAAATATAGGAGATAAATATATTAGAGTTAAGGCTTATTGCCTTGCTTCCTTGATTTTTTCCACAAACTCTTTTGCAAGCCTTGTAATGCTTTCGAAATTACCGGTCTTTGCTCCGGCTATAAGGTTTCCTCCTACACCGATCGCAGAAGCGCCTGCCTTGATCCATTCGCTTACATTGTCAATGCTTACGCCGCCTGTAGGCATCAGGTTTGCCTGTGGCAAAGGACCCTTGATGGCTTTGATTATCTTAGGGCCGAAAGCTTCTCCGGGGAACACCTTAAGAATATCGGCACCCAGCTCCATTGCCTGAACAACACCCTCTATTGTCATTACACCCGGCATGCACGGAACCTGGTATCTGTTGCACAGCCTGATTGTTTCTGCACTCAGATACGGACTGACAACATACTGGGCACCTGACAATATGGCGATCCTTGCTGTTTCAGGATCAAGTACGGTTCCGGCACCTATTATGATCTCTTTTGAATAGGCTTTGGACAATTCTTCAATAACACTTGTTGCACCTGGTACCGTATAAGTGATTTCAATAGCGGCAGCACCGCCATTTAAGCATGCTTCCGTGATTTTTTTTGCTTCATCCGCATTTTCAGCTCTTACAACTACCACTAGTCCGCTATCAGTAATCTTCTTTATAATATTCCACTTTTTACTCATTTATGTGTCACCTGTCTTTCAGATTATGGTCCCCTCTCTATAAAAGAAAGGGGACAGGGGGAATTAGGTATTACCATCTTGGGTTGTCAATAATCGCCGGTTTACCGTCTTTTTCAACTATCAATTTTCTGTAACCTTTAGTTTCAATGGTTCCATAATCGTGACCGGCATCAGCTCTGAAAACAAAGAAAGTTATCAATGGTTCATTGCCTGTATTGATACTTCTGTGTGCATATCTTGCAGGTACGTAAACAGCTTTTCCGGGAGTCATTTCCTGAGCGTCCCATTCTCCTTCAGGGTTTTCCATAAGCATATAGCCCTTTCCGCTCAGACAGTAGTATACTTCTGCTGTATCGAGAATTGTATGGAAATGTCCCTTGGTCATAAAATACTCATTTCCTACTTTTCCCGGGTAGGTGATACTTGTTCCGAACAGCAGGTCACCGGGAGTCTCAGGTAAACCAAGCTCATAAAATTCATATATCATTTCGTCATTCTTTTTTATCATTTCCTCAAGTGCAGCTTCATCTGCAAACATTCCCTTCATGTTCGAGAGATGTCTGACAGTTGTTTTCCTTTCATTTGAAAGCCCGCTTTTTAAATCAAAATACATTGCAAAGGGATTGATTTTCATATTGGCGTTGTTATTATTACTCATATCGCAATCCTCCAGAATTATCCGTTTTTCCTCATCTCATTTGCTATTTTTTCACATTCATCAAATACCTTGCCTGTGATATCTATATGGAATACTTCTGCTATAACCTGTGTCCAGCCATGGATAAAATATATCCAACCATCTTCTACATGCAGATTTTTTGCTTCCTTTTGCCTGAGGGCCTGATGCATGAAATCCAATTCACCCCTATAGTTCAGCTCCCAAACAAGACTGTTTTGAGGGTAATCACAGTTATCGGTAAGCGGTGAGCCGGGTCTGTCTTTACCCAAGCCTGTAGCATTGATTACAAGGGAATATGGCTTTAACTTTTTGAGAATTTCATCACTGATATCAGCTTCAGGTGTCAGGTGATATTCCTGTGGCAGTTCGGGTTTTATTTCCCTTACTATTCTTTCTATTTCTTCAAGCCTTGGTTTGCTTCTGTTTCCGACTATCAGCTTTGATGGGATATTATCACCTTTATTTTTGTTCAAGAGGTATGCACTGATAGCTATGGCACTTCCGCCGGCTCCGAGAATGAATACCTCCCCGCCATGGTCTTTCCAGTAATTTTTCGGTACGAATGCTTCCAATGACAAACCGCTGGAAATAGGGTCTTTCGCATATCCTTCAAGCCTTCCCTCCTTCTTTGAGATGGAGGAAAGTTCCCCAAACATCTGAGCATACGGGTCAAGGTATTCAAACATGTCTTTTGCCGCATTGTAGAGGTCGATTTTATGTGTAGTAACAAGGGCTCCAAGGGACAGTTCATCATTTTTGATAAACTCAACAACATCCCTGTAAACCTGAGGATCAGCATGAATTTCAATATCAATACCTTTTATTACTGCATCTTTCAGGCCAAGAGCATCTGCCCAGAGGGGGAACAGCTTCATAATAGATGATTTTCCTGTTGTAACTCCAATGAAGTACATGGTTGGTTGTGTTGCTTTTGGTGGTAAAATCATAGCAATACTCCTTTGCTTGTTAGTATGTTTATTTTTATTTTCTTCCAAAACAAAAAGTAAATTCATCAAACACGTCGCATGTAGAATATTATCTGGTGCGCATAGTAAATGCTTTTGCAGGGTTGAGAACTGTGAACTTGTTGATTATGCTGTCTGTGAGACCATAGCTTTTCAGCAGGGGTATGAAATGAGTCATAATATAGTCCAGACCAAGGGTTCCTCCATAACTTTTCATACGCTCTCTTGTTGTATCCAAGCCTATAAGTATCCTGTCTTCAAAACCGTATTCTACCATCTTTACTATGAATTCTGCTTCTTCTTCATCCGTATGATACTTAAACCTTCCTATAGTATCAAATTCCAGATATACACCTGTATCAGCCACTTCACGTATATATCCCGGATCGTTAAGAGTTCTGTCAAGGTGGCATACTATAATTGAATCTGCAGGTATTCTATGATCGGTGAAAAGCCGGATTTGTCCTAGAGCCCCTTTCCCCATTTCTGTATGGCTCAAAACAGGTAAGCCTGTTTGTACGGAAGCCTCTGCTGCGGCTAGAAACAGTTTTTTATATTTATCATCGACGCCGTTTATATCTGAAGCTGTTTTTATTACACCGGGTTTTGCATCTATATGCTGAGCGGGACTACTGGTGTCTGAGTTGATATACATACCATATCTGAATTCGTTTATAAAAACCTGAGCTAATTGAACTTCATCCATTATGTTTATCCAATGGTTTTCAGGGTAGAATATGAGCTTGTGGAAACCTGTAGAAGCTACAATGTTTACTCCGGTGTTTTCAGATACGTTTACAAGAAGTTCTGCTATCCTGCCGCAGCCTACCGGTTGTGCGTCAACAATGGTATTGCCGCCGGTTTCTTTGAATAATACTACTTCATCCAGTGTTTTTGAATAATCATCAAGTCTCAAAGCTGCATGAATTTTTGCTGAATGCCCATCTGCAAGGAAAAGGTGTTCATGGCTGTGGCAAAAGCCCAGCTCACTTCCGGACACATACCCTTTTACCGTCATAATTGATTTATTATCTGGATTATTCATATTTTTACCTCTTACTCCAACATGTCAAGAAGGTTTTGTGTAGAAACCATTACCATCTTCTCTACAGCCTCACGGGTAAAAGCACCAATGTGAGGTGTGAGAATAAAATTATCAAGTGCGAGAAGCTTTTCGTCTTTGGAAGGAGGTTCATTTGAAAACACATCCTGTGCAGCTCCTGCGATTCTGCCGTTTACCAAAGCTTCATACAAGGCAGCTTCATCCACTAATTCTCCACGGGATGTATTAATTACGAAGGTTGATGGCTTCATAATTTCAAGAGATTGTTTATTTATTAAGCCTTTCGTTTCAGGTGTGGCAGGCAGATGAAGAGAAATTACGTCTGAATTTCTAAATATATCATTAATATCAGAACAGCGGCTTATGCCGTATTTTTCTAAAAATGCAGTATCATTAAAATACGGATCATAGATTGTTACGTCCATTTCCAGTCCACGTGCTCTTTTAGCTACTTCTTTGCCTATCTGGCCCCCACCTATCAGGCCTAGTTTTTTTTTCGTCAGTTCATAGCCTATAACCCTTCCCCATCCGCCAGCCTTTACACCCGCAGAGGTAGGAGGAATATTTCTCATGGCAGCAAACATTAGGGCTATTGCCAATTCGGCAACAGAAACATTGTTGGTACCTATAGCGTTTTTAACTTTTATGCCTAATTCTTTTGCACTGTTCAAATCAATATTGTCCATGCCTACACCATACTTCGATATGGCTTTGAGGTCCTTGCAAGCACTAAGTACCTGGGAGGGAAGAGGGTCCACACCGACTATTATCCCTACTACATTCTGACTGGCCAGGTTTATGATATCCTGCTCTGTCATAGTACGTCCTAAAGTGTTTTCAATAATTTCATAACCTTTTTCTTTTATCAGAGGGTATGCTTTCTCCTTATAAGTAGTAAAAGATTTTGGTGTTATTAGAATTTTTTTTGACATGATTACACCGTCCTTGTCAGTTTGTTTTAATCTTAAAGAGTATTTACAGAAGCAACCACAGTTGACCAAAACATGTTGTGTCAGTAACTTAATGCGTTATGTCGGTTTGATAAAGCTAATAGCACAATACGTTAAAGCAAGTTTTTTTATTGTATCAGAATATGTAACTAATATGTACCAATGTAAATATGTCATTACATATAGCTGCCAAAAAAAATTTCTCTTACTTATTATTTATTATTAGCTTCTGGAAAATACATCTAGTATCCTATCTGGGGTTTCTTTCCAGGACAAAAGTAAACTTATTTCTATCTCCCCTGTATTTGGCAAGTGAGTATTCAATAGGTGTAGAATCTGCAAGGTGGGCGATACTTTCAAAGAACTGTATAGGAGCACCTTTTTCTATTGCCAGCAGATCAGAGTCATATTCACCTGCCAGCTTAGATTCGAGATGCCTGGTAACACTTGATATTACAAGACTATATTCATTTTCCAGTATCTCATATAATGAATTGTTTTCCAGATCCTTGGACATTATATCGGGACACTTTTCATAAGGCAAGTAGGTGACGACAAAAACGATAGGATCTTCATTTGCAAAACGAAGTCTTGAAAGCTTTATTATTTTACTTCCCAGTGGTGTTTTTAATGCATGGCTGATATGTTCGTCACTTTGTACTATTTCTGTGCTTAATACCTTTGTTGAGGGCTTAAAGCCCTTTTTGCGCATTTCATTATTAAAGCTGTCCAATACAAGGAGGAAATCTTGATTTATTTTTGGCTTTGATATAAAGGTACCTTTACCCTTTATCCTAAATAAATAGCCTTCTACGACAAGCTCATTTATTGCTTGGCGTACTGTGGGCCTGCTGACATCAAAATGATGACTCAGTTCAACTTCAGTGGGAATGGGACATTCTGTATCTGTGTGATGTTCATTTATATATTCAAGGAGTATTTCTTTTAGCTGATAATAAAGTGGAATAGGTATGTTTTTGTTTAATGGCTTGCTTAGAAAATGCAGCATCATTAATACTCCTTACATATGTTGTGTGAATGTAAATATGTAATGACATATCGTATATCTAGATTATAAATCAGTAAACGCATATTTGTCTATAGTAATATCATGTAGAAAAAACTATGTACAATGATTAATTTCCAGAAAAATGACTCTAAAGACACCGGAAAAAAGTATATCGGAAAATTTACTCCTATTTCGGTATAAATGCTAAAATGAAACAAAAGAAAAAAATAATTTTCATAAAGAGTATAATGCAAAAAAAAGATTTTACAAATCACCATAAAACATTTACTATATATAGTATAGGTTCCAAATCCAATATCACAAACAGATAAGGGTGGGATAATGCCAAAGTTGCGGATAGTGCACCGCCTTGCAAATATGTCCATACGGTCAAGATTACTGCTTTACTTTGTCATGTTTTTTATAATACCTATAATTATGATAGGTGTTATTTCATATTCTGTTTCGCTGAGTATTATTAAAGAAAGGGCAGTAGATTTCAGCAGCCAGACGGTGAAGCGTGTAACTGACGAAACAGAAAAGATATTGCTGGAAGCACATAAGATTGCGGTTATGATAGCAAATGACCCCACAATACAGGAACCTCTCAGGATACCACAGCATGAGGATATCTCGGACAGATTTTCAACCGATCTGAAAACAGATTCAAGGCTTAGTTTTATCGAGAGTTACAGTGCCGGCTTCTATGGGTTTTATGTCATTGGGCAAAATGGGGGTAAATACAAATCGAATTATTGTTCTATCAAAGATGAAGATCTTAGAAAACAGGACTGGTTCAGGAAAATAATAAATTCCTCAGGACCTGTCTGGTTTGGTATCCATACAGATTCTTACGCGGTTGAAACTGCCGGACAATCCTTTATTTCTGTGGGACTCCGTATTGTCGACAAAGCATCGGGACAGATTTCCGGAGTTGTTCTCATTGATATAGCAGTAGAAAGATTTACGGAAGTAACAAAGGATTCCAAGCTGGGAAAAACCGGATATATGTTTGTTGTAGATGAAAAGAAAAATGAAGTTCAAGGGCGGAATGACAAGCTTGTAAGCCAGACTCTGAACGAAATGGAAAAAAAATATCTGAAGAGTGACAGAGGAGCGACCGGTTATTTTGTCGAAAGCTTTGGAGAAAAATCCATAGTAATCTATAATACATCATTGCTTACAGGCTGGAAGACCATAGGCATAGTTCCTATGAATGAGCTTACAAAAGACAGCAGGGAATTGGGTTATATTATTGCTGTATTGACTTTGATGATATGTGTATTTGCTATCCTTTCAGCCTGGTATAATGCTGCAACTGTTGCAAATCCGATACGAAAGCTTATGCTGCTTATGAAAAAAGTTGAAGACGGTGATTTGTCTGTATCAATGAATGTAAAATACGATGATGAAATAGGAAGGCTTGGCAGAAGCTTTAACGTTATGATACAGAAGATAGGTACGCTTATGGAACGTGTCTATAAAGAACAGAAAGAACTTAGGAAGGCAGAATTAAAAGCATTACAGGCTCAGATAAATCCTCACTTTTTGTATAATACATTGGATTCCATAATATGGATGGTCAGAGCGAACCGTAATGAAGAAGTAATCAAAATGGTCACATCGCTGACAAAGCTTTTCAGGATAGGCATCAGCAGAGGAAAGGATATAATTACTATAAAGGAAGAAATTGAGCATATAAACAGTTATCTTACCATTCAAAACATAAGATACAAAAGCAAGTTTGACTATGAGGTGAAAATAGATGAGAGTTTGTACAGGTATAAAACGCTAAAGCTTATTTTACAGCCTCTTGTGGAAAATGCAATCTATCACGGGATAAAAGAAAAGAGGGGACAGGGCTTTATAAGCATTACTTCGAGAGAAGAGGAAAAATCTATAGTTCTTAAGGTTGAGGATGACGGAATAGGTATGACTGAAGAAAAAATCGGGAAGCTAAAAAATACACTCAGCAATTCCGGTGGAGAAACTATGGATAGCTATGGGGTCAGAAATGTTGATGAAAGAATCAAGATATTCTTTGGTTCTGAGTATGGGCTGGTTTTTGAAAGCAAGCCCGGGGTAGGTACCAGGGTAGAAGTAACTATACCTAAGTTATCGGAGGTGGAGGACGTTGTTAAGGGTACTATTGGTTGATGATGAAGAGATAATAAGAGATGGGATAAAGAACGGTATTGATTGGGAAAGCCATGGTATTGAAGTTGCAGGGACAGCTGAGGACGGTGAACAGGCTGTTGAAGCAGTACATCTGCTAAAACCTGATATCATAATCACTGATATTAAGATGCCCTTCATCGATGGTTTGGAATTTATTGAAAAGATAAAACCGGACTTTCCTGATGTATTTATTATAATTATAAGCGGACATGACGAATTTATCTATGCTAAAAGAGCTCTGCAGCTTGGGGCCTATGACTATATCTTAAAGCCTATTGAGCTTGATTATCTTAATGAAATTCTAATAAAAATCAAAACCGAGTTTGCAAAAAAGGAACAGGACGAAAAGGAAATCTGTGTACTGAGAGAACAGGTAGAAGAGAATGCTGGTCTGGTAAGAGAGAATTTCCTCAAGGAAATAGTCAATAAAAGGATGGAAACAGACTATATTAAGCAGAAATTTGAAGATCTTAATATTGACTTTGCCGGACAATGTTTCGGGGTTATTTCTGTTCAGATAGATGATTATTACAATATTACCCAAAACCTTGGAGAAAACGAGGCGTTTGAGCTGGAGGCCGAGTTCTGCAACACCGTTAGGGATGCACTGGCAAATGAACGAAGTTTTCTGTCATTTTCCAACCGAAGGGGAGAATGTGTAATAATCGCGGCTGAAAGGCATACTGAAATTCTGAAAAGAAAAACTGTCGACATTTACAACCGTATACGCGAGGAAATACGATCAAGAAATAAAACTTACACTTGTACGGCCGGTACCGGCAGTAGCTATAATTCTATGGAAATGCTGCCTGTTTCATATAAAGAAGCTATTGATACAATCAATTATAAGTTTATTATTGGAAAAGACAGAATTATCTTCTTTGATAATGTACGATCATATGAAAAGAACGAGTATTACTCAATAGACTATAATGATATGGAATTGATTTCACTGATCAGAACGGGTGACAAAAAGCTTATAGAGGACAAACTTCATGCACTGATGGACGATATCAAGGCAAAAGGAAGTAACTCCTATTTATACATGCAGATAGTTATCAGCAGTATATATATGCAGGCCATCAAAGTATTAAAGGATATAGGTGGTTCTGTTGAAGAAGTGTTTACAAACCCGATAGAGGCCTATAACAGGATAATGGCGCATCAAACAGTTGAAAGTCTTATGAGTGAGTTGACTACTGTGTTGTTTAGTATAGCCGACTATGTATCTGCCAGAAAAAGCGGGAGATTCAATCTGGTGATAGAGAGGGCGAAGGAGTATATAAAGAAAAACTACAGCAGGGATAACTTCTCTCTTGATGATGTTGCTAACTTTGTTAATATGAGTACCTGCTATTTCAGTGTTATATTCAAACAGGAGGTAGGCGAGACCTTCATTGACTACCTTACAGGCTTAAGAATAGAAAAGGCTAAAGAGCTGCTACTGCTGCCGGGTTACAAAACCTATGAAATATCCTATATGATAGGTTATAATAACCCCACTTACTTCAGCACGACATTTAAAAAAATTACCGGATGCTCTCCGTCGGACTATCGTGACAGATTTAGCAACGTATAATAATAAAAGGGTTTGCTTATATAACACAATTTGGATTGAGTATATAAGCAAATCCTTTAAATTTGTTTTAGTATTTAAAATAATTTAAATGTTTTAGAAAAAAACTTTATTAACTATTTCGACCTTAAAAGATACTATAGAAGTGAAGTTAAACAAACTAACAAATCTTAAGGAGGTCTTTTTAATGAAAAAGATTTCAAAACTATTAGCTTTACTGGTAGCGGTAGTAATGGTGTTTGCATTGGTCGGATGCGGTCAGGCAGCAAAAACAGAAGACAATAAAAAAGAAGAAACAAAAGCTGCTGAGCCGGCAAAAACCGCAGAAACAAAGAAAATTAAAGTTGGTTTCTCTCAGATGGAAAACAATGGTCCATGGCGTATAGCTGAAACTAACAGTATTAAAGAAGAAGCTAAAAAGAGAGGCATTGAACTAGTATATACCGATGCTCAAGGACAGACTGCAAAACAGGTAAGTGACGTAGAAGATATGATTGCTCAAAAGGTTGACTATATCTTACTTGCTCCTAGAGAATTTGAAGGTTTGGCTCCAGCACTTCAGTCTGCAAAGGCTGCTGGCATACCTGTAATATTAATAGATAGAGCTGCTGCAGGTACTGCAGGAGAAGACTATGTGACGCTTATAGCTTCAGACTTCATACTCGAAGGAAAACAGGCCGGAGAGTGGCTTGCTAAAACAACAAACGGAAAAGCAAACATAGTTGAACTTACAGGTACTGCAGGTTCTTCAGTTGCAAAAGACCGTTCAGACGGGTTTAAAGAGGCTATCAGCAAGTATGCTGACATGAAAATCATTGCTTCCCAGACAGGTGATTTTGCAAGAGCAAACGGACAGAAAGTTATGGAAAACATAATCCAGGCAAAAGGTAAGGAAATCACTGCAGTTTATGCACATAACGATGAAATGGCAATAGGTGCTATACAGGCATTGAAAGCAGCAGGCATGAAGCCGGGAGTTGATGTTATAGTAGTATCAATAGACGGTGAAAAAGATGCCCTTAAAGCTATAGTAGCAGGAGAATTGGGTGCGTCGGTTGAGTGTAACCCAAGGTTTGGACCAAGTGCTTTTGATGTTATTGAAAAGCTGCAGAAGGGTGAAAAAGTAGAGACAAAAATAGTAAACCCTGACAGATTCTTTGATAAGGACAATTCAGCTCAGTTCATAGAAGAAGCATATTAATATACCCATAAAGTTTATCGAACAGCACAACAGGTTAACTTAGGAGAGAGGTACAAATGCCTCTCTCTTAAACTGTAAGGACGGAGGTAGTAAGTACATGAAACAGGAAGTTTTGCTGGAAATGAGGGGCATATGTAAATCATTCCCGGGTGTAAGAGCGCTAAAGGGAGTCGGTTTCAGGGTAAGGACAGGAGAGGTTCATGCCCTGATGGGTGAAAACGGCGCAGGAAAATCAACTCTTATAAAAATACTGACGGGTATATATACAAAGGATTCCGGTGAGATATATTTTGACGGAAAAGCCATAAATCCCTCTACATCTCTTCAGGCGCAGCAGTGTGGAATAAGTACGATATATCAGGAGCTTAACCTTGTACCATACCTGAGTGTCTGTGAAAACATATTCCTTGGAAGGGAACCTAAAAAGTTTGGGGTTATTGATTGGAAGGCGGCAGAGAAGCAGGCAGAAAAAATCCTTGAGGACATGGGTGTAAAAATAGATGTAAAACAACCGCTAAATAAGTACAGCACAGCTATTCAGCAGATGGTTTCCATTGCAAGGGCAATTTCTATAAACTCAAAACTGGTAGTTATGGATGAACCTACTTCATCACTTGATGAAAAGGAAGTAAAGGTACTTTTTAATGTTATAAGAAGACTTAAGCAGCATAATATCTCTGTAGTATTTATAAGCCACAGATTGGATGAAATATTTGAAATATGTGATAATATTACAATTTTAAAAGATGGGGATTTTGTAGGAGAATACTCCATAAAAGAACTGACAAAGATAGATTTGATTTCTAAAATGATAGGCCGGGATGCTTCGGCTATCGTCAAATATAAAAAGGATTACTCTGCCAGCAGGATTACTGACAAAGTAGTATGCAAGGCTAAAAATATTTATAAAGGTGTAAGATTAAGCGGGATAGATCTTGAGATTAAAGAGGGTGAAGTTGTCGGGCTTGCTGGACTCCTTGGGTCAGGAAGGACAGAACTGGCAAAAATAATTTTTGGTTCGGACATGCATGATCAGGGTGAGATTGAAGTTTGTGGTAAAAAGGTTAAGTTCAGACTGCCTAAAGATGCTATTTCCATGAATTTTGCATTCTGCTCTGAGGACAGGAAGATAGAAGGTATTATTCCACATATGTCGGTAAGGGAAAATATGACGCTTGCAACTCTGCCAAGACTCAGCAGGTTTGGTGTGGTATCCCGCAGGAAGCAGGATGAGATTGTTGAAAAATATATTAAGAGACTGGGAATAAAAACGCCTCATGCAGACCAGAAAATTAGAAATCTGAGTGGAGGAAACCAGCAGAAGGTTTTATTGGCAAGATGGCTTTGCATGCATCCCAAACTTGTAATTCTTGATGAACCTACAAGGGGCATAGATGTAGGCGCGAAGTCTGAAATTGAAAGATTGATACAGGAAATGTCTGCAGAGGGAATCAGTGTACTTATGATATCTTCGGAATTGGAAGAACTTGTAAGGGGTTGTGACAGAATAGCTGTAATCAGGGATGGCAGGAAGGTAAAAGAACTGGTAGCAGAGGAAATTTCTGAAGAGAGTATTATGGAAGCGATTGCAAAAGGACGCGATACACTTGCCGACAGCAATCCATGTCGTGAAGGGAGGGCCATATAGTGCAGCACAGTGTGGAAACTTCTAAACCAGTGAAGAGTGTTTCAAAACAGGATATAAAGGAATTATCCAGAAAGTATGGAGCCCTGGCGGTGCTCATACTTCTGGTACTGGTAAATTCATTTATAACTCCCAACTTTACCAGTATAAACACAATGTGGAACATATTGATACAGGTGTCTACAGTAATGCTGGTAGCGCTGGGGATGACCATAGTAATATCCTCCGGCGGGATAGATATATCTGTAGGTTCTGTCATGGCAGTAGCATCAATTGTTACTGCAAAATCTCTGGGAATAGGCGTATTTCCGGCAATTTTGCTTGGATTGCTGGTTGCAGCCTGCTTTGGAGTGTTTACAGGGTTTATGGTAGCACATTTTAAAATACAGCCTATTATTATTACTCTTACGTTAATGATCGCGGGAAGAGGTATAGGGCAGGTAATTAATGACGCAATGCTGTTGAATTTTACTGAGCCGAAATTTACTTTTTTCGGATTACACCGTATAGGGGGAGTAATCCCTGTTCAGGTAGTAATAATGGCGATAGCTATAGGAAGCGTATATTTTGTTATGCAGAAAATGACTTTTGGGCGTTATGTACAGGCGATGGGTGATAATTATAAGGCCTCCAGGCTCTCTGGTATCAATACATTTATGACTACTGCCGTCATTTATTCCATTTGTTCGATGATGGCGGGAGTGGCTGGGCTTATGGAAACAGCAAGACTCTCGGCTGCTGATGCTAATGCAATAGGCAAGCTGATAGAACTGGATGCTATTGCGGCAGTTGCTGTGGGTGGTACACCTTTAAGCGGTGGCAGAGCAAATGTAATAGGTACGGTAATCGGTGCGTTAATAATGCAGATAATTACTGTCAGTGTTAATATGAATAACATACCTTACTCCTATTCACTTGTTTTGAAAGCCATTATTATTATAGTTGCGGTTTATGTTCAAAGAGAACGTACTGCATAGGAGGAAGGTGGCAAAATGGGCGAAAAAATTTCCAATAATCTTAAGTTAACGGCTGGTTTTGTTAAGTCACAGGGGGCATTGGTTGCTTTTATAGTAATATTTGTTATTGCTTCTTTTCAATATGATCAGTTTTTGACATTTATTAATATCAGCAACATACTCAGACAGGTAAGTATGGTTGGTCTGGTTGCCGTGGGTATGACTTTTGTAATACTTACCGGAGGCATTGACCTGTCAGTGGGAGCTATAGTGGCACTTGCAGGAGTGCTGGCTGCAAACCTGAGTAACCATAACATGTTTCTTGCTATCTTAGTTCCGGTTATTGTAGCAGGAATGATGGGAATGATAAATGGACTCGTTATTACGAAGATGAGAATTGTACCTTTTATTGCGACTCTGGCTATGATGATGGGTGCAAGGGGTATTGCCTATATTTCAACTGGTGAGGTATCAGTAAGGGTAGGAAAGCTGTCTTCCGGTTTTACGCAGCTTGCGAGGGGCTTTTTGTTTGGGATTCCCATACCTGCTGTAATATTTTTGGTTGTGGTAATTGCGGCAGCTTTTATATCAAGATATACATCATTCGGCCGACATGTCTATGCAGTTGGAGGCAATGAGGAAGCTTCAAAAATGATGGGCCTCAGTACGAATAAAATTAAGATACTTGTATATACTATAAGTGGCTTAATGGCCGGCCTGGCTGGCGTAATCCTTACATCAAGGCTTGGGGCGGGACAGCCTGTAGCAGGTGAAGGCTGGGAGATGACTGCCATAGCTTCCACGGTAATAGGTGGTACTTTACTGACCGGTGGTGTTGGAAGGTTTAGCGGAACATTATTAGGAGTATTGATAATCGGGATGATAACAAACGTATTCAACATGCAGGGAAACATAAATACCTGGTGGCAAAATGTTCTTATGGGTGCATTACTGTTAGTGGTTGTTGTTATACAGTCTCAGGTTTCAAAAACAAAAAAAGTTTGATTTTGTAAGCTGCTTGCTTGAAGGAGACACATGTTTCATCATCTGAATGATTATGAAAATATGGTCTCCTTTAACTTAATTATAAGGAAAAATAACTATTGTTCTGATTGGAGGGTTTTTATGCCGTTAAGGTACATACTTGCGCATGATCTTGGTACTACCGGGAATAAAGCCACATTGTACGATGCTGAAGGCTGCCTGACGGGTAGCACATTTTTCCCGTACGATACAAGTTATTCAAACGGCAATTGGGCCGAGCAGAACCCGGGGGATTGGTGGAAAGCAGTATGTAGCGCTACCAGGGAATTAATGCATAAGTCCGGGTTGGCGGCAGAAAGCATCGCCTGCATAAGCTTCAGCGGGCAAATGATGGGATGTGTGGCTGTTGACAAAAATAGGATGCCCCTGAGGAAAGCAATTATATGGGCAGACCAAAGGGCAGTAAAAGAGGAGCAGTTTCTGAAAGACAATATTGGAATGAAGAGGATGTATCATATAACCGGACACAGGGCCAGTGCCTCCTACTCATTGGAAAAAATATTATGGATAAAAGATAATGAACCTGATATATATGAAAGAACACACAAGTTCTTACATGCCAAAGACTATATGGTGCTAAAGCTAACCGGCAGATTTGTAAGTGATTATTCCGATGCTTCAGGCATGAATTTGCTGGATATAAAAGAAATGAAATGGTCGCAGTACATAATGGGCGTATCGGGGATAGCTGAAGAAAAGTTGCCTGAACTGCATTTTTCTACAGATGTTGTAGGTGAAGTAACAAAGCAGGCAGCCGAAGATACGGGTCTGAAACCCGGAATCCCTGTTGTTATAGGTGCTGGTGACGGCATGTGTGCAGCGGTGGGGGCAGCTGTGGTAAATGAAGGAAGTGCATATAACTATCTGGGATCATCTTCATGGATAGGTATTGCTGCAAAAGGCCCCGTCTATGATGAGAAAATGCGGACATTTAACTGGGTGCATGCGGTGCCCGGGTTATATTCGCCTACAGGAACTATGCAAAGTGCCGGTGGGTCTGTTCAATGGTTCAAGAACACATTATGCCAGCTGGAATCATTAATAGCAGAGGAGGTTGGTGAAAACCCCTATGCATTAATAGATAAAAAGGTGGAAAAATCCGAGCCTGGTGCTGACAGGCTTTTGTATCTGCCGTATCTAATAGGGGAACGCAGTCCCCACTGGAATACTAATGCAAGAGGTGCTTTTGTAGGATTATCTATGACTCATACAAAAGAGGATATATGCAGGGCTGTACTGGAGGGAATTACGTTTAATCTGAGAATAATCCTGGATGCATTTGCAGAAAAAGTAAATATAGATGAAATTAAGCTGATTGGCGGAGGAGCTAAAAGTCATGTCTGGAGGCAGATTTTTGCAGATATTTTCGGAATAAGGATAGCAAAGCCAGTTTTGCTGGATGAGGCAACATCACTGGGAGCTGCAATAATAGGTGGTGTGGGTGTCGGGTTATTCAAAGATTTTAATATTGCAGAAAAACTTGTGCAGATAGAAAGTGTGGACAAGCCAAGGCATAACTACAGAGAAAGGTATGAATCACTATATGATATATTTAAGTATTCATACAGTCAGCTCGAAGATGTATACAACAGAATGGCAACGCTGAAATAAGCGGGAGCCGTGATATACAGGACTGTCTTTCAAGCTTTTGCTTCCAGCCTTAAGCTCACTCACGAAAACTGAACTATCCGGAGTTTTAGCCAGGAGGACATTGAACAAATGCTGCCCGAGAACCCAATGCTCGGCGTATCCGTTGGAAAACGGAATAATTCCTGCATCTCTGAGTTTTTTACAAGCAAGCTCCAACTGTGTAAGGGTTTTAGGGGTATCGTAGATACCGGCCTTCTCGAATAAGCTTTTATTGTATATAAAGCCATAACCCTCAATAGTCATGGGCATTCCAAACAATTTCCCATCCTTAGCAGCAGAACTGCTTGCTGTAATAAAGAGCCTATTTACCCAAGGTTCATTGCTCAATTCCTCCAGATAGTTCAGAAGCTCTTCCGTATGCTCATAACCCAGAGTGGGAAATATATCCGGTGAATCTCCCGAAGCTAATTTGTTTGCTAATTCATCCCTGTAAGTTGGCTGGCCGCTGCATGTTTCGAAGATTAACCTAACTCCTGGGTTTCCTTTTCATAGTCCGCAGGAAGCTTTTTAAGTGCTTCTGTAATTTCTGCCTTGAAGTTTAGAATCTTTACATTAATATTCATTTTATTCTGTTTATTTTCGATAGCAGGCTTAGGCTCTTTCTTCTCATTTTCAATATTTTTTTCCGTAACCCGGCCTTCCGGTTTATTGGTTGTACAACCGGTCCCATACATGAGGAAAATCATAACTGAAATGAAGACCGGTAAAAATTTTTTCATTTTGCCCACCTTTTAGTAAATCCATATGTGCCATTTTTCGGTTTGACTTCTTTTTGTAAGATTGTATTCCCAGGTTTATTTTAAGTTACATAATTTTTTAAACAAGAGAATATACTTTGGCTTCCCAGGGAATTATGCTTTCCCGTCCCACCCATTCTTCAGGCACAAAGCGATCTTGTGTAATCTCCTTCCACTGCTTGCCGGAGGGTGTGGAAGGCCAGTTATGGACAACATATTCAGAACCTGACGGTTGACCCCAGGGAGAAAAGTTTGCTACTACTACTACCTGCTCCGTACTGTTTTTTAAGCCCCTTCTCCAGGCTATTATACGTCTTCCGGGAGTGAAGTCGGTATGGATGAATTCTGTTTCATTTACTGCCAGGGCACCTGATTTTGCTCTGAATTTTACCAGCCGGGACACATATTTTGAAAGGTTCCTGCGCCAGGGGTCCTTTAGCCTGTCAAAATTTACAGGGTCCTGTTGCTTGTCCGGGTGTATGGTTGCACGGTCATGTTTGTCGCCAAACTCCTCACCTATAAGCCACATCGGTATACCAACCGCGGTTAGGAGGCATACAAAAGCAAGCTCGATCCGTTCCTGTTTGAATGAAACATTATTGTATTCTAGAAAATTATACAGGCGTTCCTTTCGGTATCCTCCGGTATCATGGGAAGTCAAGTAATTAATTGCCTGTGAGCCGTCACGAAAACCTACATTGCGGCAATCGATCAATTTCCGTATCGTATCTTCAAAGCTTAAGTCACCAGGCTCATTTTCTCCGATAATTGCTGATCTAACTCTATAAAGGAATTTTTCATTCCAGCATGAATCCAGGCGGTTTTGTTCAATAAGGGGAATAGGATCGGACAGTTCTTCTCCCAGTACCAGGAAACGGGCATCTGTTTGATCCTGCATAAGGTTAAGCCCCTGCAGCCGGTCGTGCCATGCTTTCCGGGCCGTATCCTTAAAGTCCTGGATAAATTCATAGTTCATAATTGTAGGTATGCTGTCTATACGGATTCCGTCAATGTGATAGTGGTTTATCCAGTGCAAAGCGTACACCTTCATGAATTCCCTGGCAGGATACAAATCCTTTTTGCCACCACTTAAAGGGCTATATCCTGATGATTTATAATTGTATTTAAATAAATCCCCTCCCCAGTTTTCACGGCCGTCTTTTTCCGGGTCAACCGGAACTGAATGCCCTGGGAAGCTTTCTTCAATATAAAAATCCAGGAAATTTATATTTCTTAAAGCGCACCGGTTGGAAAAACCCATAACCATATCTGCGAACAAGCGGATACCCTTTAAATGGCATGTGTGAATCAGTTTTCCCAGAAGTGTCATGGGTACGGGATCTGTAAAAGACGGCGAGGATTCCAGACCTAAATCTGTATCAGAGGCGAAATAATTTGTCGTCGCATATCCCCATTGCCTCTTAACATGGCTATCGGAAGGTGGCAGCAGCTCAACCGCATTTATACCCAGTTCTGTAAGATATGCCCGTCCGGCTCCTAGCGCAGGGGTACCTACAAAATTTGCCGGCAGCTCACTGGGATCAATCAAAGCAAGTATGTCCTGATATGAGCCTACATCTATTTCAACATTGTTTTCACTGCCTATTCTTGCCCAGGAAGTAGGTATTTCGACCATAACAATATTCTGATTTCCTGGCAAATCCTTTATTAGGCTTCCATCATTATGCCATTCAATGGTTTCACCATTGATATCGCACGGGGTAAGCTCACCATTTGATAGTTTGACTATGGAAGCAGCGCATTGATCACCATCATTATACTTGGGGTCTATGACAGGGCGCCAGTCTACAGCCCATGCCATTGGATCAGTGCACCATACCCGTTTTCCCGTATTGGAATAGACATTGCTGTTTGTAATCTCAAAGAAGTACAGGTATATCTTTTCATCCTCCATATTAAGTTTATCGACGGGGAGCAGCCACAAATCCTGGTACTCGGGATGAGGGGACAGTTCAGTTTCGGACAGCACTTTGAAAGTGCAGGGATTTCCAGCTCTGAATTCTCCTAAAATAAGTTTGGGAGGGATATCGGTATTAGCCGGTCTCCATAGTACAAAGCTCTTTTTTCTAATGCTAAAAATATCAGTTTGCAAGCAAACCATCTCCTTTACATAACAAATATGTATTTTCCATATTTGATAATTTGGCCTAAATTAAGGAGTAATATGTACTTTTATTACAAGTCATAAACTTATCTTCCGCTGCTCACCATGTTCCGGATGATATCGCTAAGCCTTCATTAGCGGCATTTTTCTGTGAAAATTAAAGATAAAATGGAAATATATCCCTGATTTATCTGCATACAGCTTTATAGGGCTGACCATAATAATGGATAGACTAAATACTCGTGAAACAATAAATCATTGGAGGGATATCATATGAGAATCCGCTAAAAGGTAAGCTTAGTTCAATCTTATCAGGAGGAATAAAAATGTTTACAGTAATAGATCTTGTTCCAAATGCATTTCTAGATATGAGCAGGGCAACAGCAATCAGTTCTAATGGCATTGTTGTAGGTACAGATTTTGGTACCGGATTTGTTTGGACTCCTAATCAACCGAATGGTTCTGATGGCTCGGTTCAATCGCTTCCCACAGACATATCTCCTGCAGCCCGCCCGGTAGCCAGTGCAACACCAATGGCAGTAAATGCGAATGGCATGGTTGTCGGGGGGTGCAAGACTGTCGATATGAATGGTGCAGACGTTGACCGGGCATTCAGTTTAGTACAGGGTGGAATCCTCGTAGATCTTGGGACTTTTGTGCCTGATCCTTCAAACCCGGGCCATTTCCTTGGCAACAGCGAGGCAAGGGGAGTAAATGATGCAGGTCAGATAGTTGGTTGGGCGGAGGATGCTAACGGGATACGACGGGCATTCCTGTTTGATCCTATCACAAGGAAAATGAAAGATATTTCAGAGCTGCATGCTTGGAATCTTCCTTCTGGGACGCCAGATCCGAGTGTGGCAACTGCTATCAATAATGCGGGGGATATTGTGGGGAGCGCAACTTTCATTGACTCAGCAAACAACGTCCTTCAGCAGGCCTTTATAAGACAAGTAGGTGCAACTACCCTGACCGGTCTTGGTACACTGCTACCTGATCCGGTATATGCAGGACTTTTCTACGGCAATAGCATTGCTCTTGCCTTGAATAGTGCCGCATTGGTTGTTGGTCATAGCGATGCACTTCCACCTGCGATTATGCTGGGTGCCATCTTCTCGACACCGAATATACCATTCGGGCCATTGCCTAACCAGGCACTTGGCGTCAATCGCGGAACAGATGCGGATCAGATAGTAGGACATTTTTGGTCCAACCCTGACGCTCCGGTAATGTCTGGATTTGTTGCGGATTTGAACAGCGGGATGGTTGACCTTAATACACGGTTGACAACTTCAGGATGGCGGATCGAGAGTGCGACAGGAATAAATGATTTCGGTCAAATCTGCGGATATGGGACACATGACACATTGGGTGGTCCTCGTGCAGTCTTGCTTGCACCTTGAGAAATAGGATACGGCTGATATTCCTATACGATTGGGCTATCTGCATACAACTCAGTAGTACTGGCCATAATAGTAGATGTATAAAGTGTCAGTGAAGCATTAGTTTACGGGAGGAAGGTAATATGGAGCAGGTTCGCAGGAAAGAGTTCAATGACGAAGAAATAGGGATGGGCTTTAATAGTGAGTCAGGGCTGGCTATCGGTACCGCTTTAGAAGGTTTTACCGTTACGGCGGACCCTGTAGCGCCCGGTCAGGAGGTTGATGCGGAAATCACCACCATAAACTCTCATGAAGAACTTATGGAAAGCTTGGGAATGTCATTCGAAGCCCAAGGCAGATACGGTTTTTTTTCGGGCTCTGCTAAGGCAAAGTTTGCATCAACGTCAAGCTATAACTCTACATCTACTTTCTTGGTAGCACGCTGTATTGTCAAAAATCCGTTTAAACGAGGGAAAAATTTTCGTGTTACATCTGAGGCAAGAGCACTACTTGACTCACTCCGTTTTGATGAGTTTAAGACGGCTTTCGGCGATAGTTTTGTACGAGGGCTCCAAACGGGGGGAGAATTTTATGCTGTCATCAGAATCACATCCGTGTCGAGTACAAAGCAGACTGAGCTAGCAGCAACACTGCAGGCAGCTTTTAGCGGTTTGGTTACTGCCGCAGACTTTAAAGCTCAGTATTCTGAGGCTAATACAAGCATAAGCACCAGATCTGAGTATCAGGCCAGGATGTTTCAGAGGGCTGGCAGTGGGCTGCAAATCTCTCCAACTGTTGAAATCAGCGAAGTAATTACCCGGTACAAAAACTTTCCGGAGATAGCAAGAACAAGTGCGTTTGCGTATGAAACGGAAATTGCAACCTATGACACACTGCCGCTCCCTATCCCCACACAGGAAGAACAGGAAAATTTCCTTTTTGCTCTGCGTGATGCACGGGAGAAAAAGCTATACTACATCCAAAAAAGAAATGATTTGGAATTCGCACTTAGAAATCCTGCATTTTTTGAGAATCTTCCTTCGTATGACGTTCTTTCAAATGCTATAAGTATATATACAAAATTGATGAATGCGGTCATGGATCACGCCGTTAAACTCTCCCGGGGTGAAATAAAACCTCCCAGAGTTTTCGATCCAAGTACACTTTCACCGGCGATAAATGAACCTGCACCGATTCAGCTCAAGAGAGCTACACCACCTGTAATTCCTACTATTCGTGTGCCTAACATGACTGGCGTATATGCCGGAGAAATTGATGAAGCTCAAATATGCCTTCAGTACGGTAATGTTGATCAATGCCTGGCAGGGACTGTGTTTACAGGTTATGATGGCGAACCCATGCCAATTCATGCTTCTCCGGAGGTCGCAAAATTTATCGCTTTGGAGCGGCAAGGAAAGGTGAGGTTTACTTATACTCCCGAAGGCAATATACCTGAGTATTGGGCTTGCGATGGACAGTTCCCGTCTGCCGGGACACTTGTCCCAAATGGAACAGAGATCGTACTACATTTCGTATGTGCAGCACCGCCACCAAATTGTGATTAGAGAAGGATAGAATTTCACGCGGCTTAAATTGAATTCTTTCACATATGCAACATTGTTACACAACCCGTATGTCGTATTTCACTGCCTGTTTCTGGTGGATTATGTAATCCTTAAATGATCTTAGGCTTTTTGATTAAATTGGAATGGCAACTATATGTGAAAAAGAACTACATTTCTGAAAACCTTGTACTACTTTCCTGAAAAAATCACCGTAAAATATTTTATAGGATAACTGTTGACACTGTATATATACAGTGGTAAAGTGTGTATATAATAGTATGCACAGTAATTACTGGCGAGAGGTGATAACTTGTTTATTGCGCTTTCAAACAGCGATCCGGCTCCGCTGTATGAACAAATAAAAAAACAGGTCATTGAGCAGATAATGAATGGTAAGCTGTCGCCCGGACAGGACTTACCTTCCATTAGGGCTCTGGCCAAAGAACTGGAGATAAGCGTCATAACCATAAAAAAGGCTTATGAAGACTTGGAAGCAGCAGGCTATATAGTGACAAGGCCAGGCAAAGGCTCTTGTGTAGCGGAATCCGGTTCGGAATTTGTAAAGGAAATGAAGCTCAGAAACATACAGGAAAACTTCGAAAAGGGAATTAGTGAATGCAGGTCTTTAGGTATGGAGGATGAGGAAATCATTAAGTCCTTCAGAATTATTCTTGAAGAAAACATGTAAGCGTAAGAAGAGGTGTTTGATTATGAATGATAGTATATTGAACATTGCCGGCCTGACAAAGAAATATGACAGGTTTTCACTGAAGGATGTGTCTTTCAGTATACCAAGAGGCTATATAATGGGATTTGTAGGGCAAAACGGAGCGGGTAAAAGTACAACTATCAAGTGTATTATGAATCTTATAGAATATGAAAAAGGAAGTATTCAGGTGATGGGGATGGACAACAGGGTTCATTTCATGGAGATTAGAAACCGTATAGGGTATGTTAGCGAGGATGTCTATTTTTACGAAGAGATGACAGTTGAGTGGACGGGTGAGTTTTTTGGGAGCTTTTATTCTGGTTGGGATAAAAAACATTTCTACGAATTGCTTCACGCATTTAAGATTGATAAAAGAAAGAAAATCAAAGAGCTTTCAAAAGGGATGAAAATGAAGCTTTCCTTAGCGCTTGCCCTTTCGCATAAAGCCGAATTGCTCATACTCGATGAGCCTACTTCAGGCCTCGATCCTGTAGTAAGAAGCGAGATACTCGAAATATTTATGAACATAATACAGGACGAAAACTGTTCAATACTCTTTTCTTCACATATTACTACGGATATTGAGAAAGTAGCGGATTTTGTTACTGTTATTGATGACGGTCGTATCATTTTGAGTGATGAAAAGGATAATATTTTAAACAACTGGAAAGTAATCAAAGCTGAAAACAGTTTTCTTAACGAGCATATTGAAAAAAGTCTTATAGGTATGAAAAAGGGTGAATTCGGTTTTAGCGGTGTAACCGATGATGTTGGGAGATTCTCAGCAGACTTCAAAAAGCAGAATCCCCATGGGACGTTTAAAAGTGAGAAAATAACACTTGATGAGCTTCTTGTCAGATTTGTAAGGGATGGTGAGAATTGTGCTTAAACTTATAATTAAGGATTTTTCCATTCAGAAAAAAACTATTAAGAGATACCTGATAAGTGCACTGTTTCTTTCAGTATTCTTCTGGTTTACAGATATGAGGCAGATGGCCTTCAGTATGGCTATGTTTCCTTTGATATATGGTTTTATGAACGGAGCTCTTTATGAAGATGAGAAAAGCAATACACTAAGGCTGCTGGCGTCGCTTCCTATAAAAAAGGAAATCATCGTATATGCCAGGTATACAAGTGTAGCGCTGGTAACAGTGGGTTCGGCGATTATTTTCATGATACTGAACTGTTTTGTCTTAGTAAAACTTTTACCACCAGGAGACAATTCTCTGGACGGAAGTATATTTGTCATAATCACTGTGCTTTTAGTGTTTATGGTTTTAGTATCTTTCTACCTGCCAATGGCATTTAAAATGGGGTACATAAAGGCAGCAGGCATAAACAGATTTGTGATGCTGGGGTTATTTGGTGCTTTTACTGCTTTGATATCAGTGCTTGGAGGTTTGAAAAAGGATGGAACAGTTCCTGATGAAATGACAAAAGTCTTGGAACTGCTGGAAAAGTCCGGACCTGTTGCTGTTATTGGAATTTTCGGTTTGATAGTATTGCTGGCTTATTTAGCTTCAATGAAGCTTTCTGTAAAATTTTTTAAATCCAGAAATTTATTTTAGTACTTGATAGGCGGTTTATGAATAAATACGGTCATGTTTATACGAGGAGATGTTTTATGACTAAATCGGGAGATTTGTTATTAAGTTCAGGCATTTTGATATTTATACTTGTTAGCATTAATATAGTTTTAAAAATCATTCCCACAAGCAGCCCGGTCAATTTGCTGCTTGTGGTGACTGCAATAATACTTACCGGTATTGGGGCAGGTATAAAGAAAATGTCCCTTTAATTCGCTTTGTCAACCTTATCTTTAATTTCCTTTATTATATTATTTTTTTCTGCGCCATCTTTAAATAACTTATTATCTTTATATATTTTTGCTTTATCATCCTTGAAATCAATTCTCCCTTGTATTGGATTTAATAGTGAATATGGCATTCCATGTATAATATCTTCATAACTCTGTAGAAAGAAAACGTGTTCACCCTTTTCTTTAAAATAGCCTCCATTTTTAATTATCTCTTCATCAGCAATACCATTTTCATCTCCACGTTGCTTAACCTTTACTATGTCATCCTTTTTTATGTTTCCCTTTATAACTTCCTTTACCTTTACTTCGGAAACAGTATATGTCAGTAGGTCTTGTTCCCTATTTAGTTTAGCCTTTTCCTTGTCTAGGTTTATATTGATTTTTTCAGCCTTGTTTGTTTTAACTACATCCCCAAGTATAATAATATCTGAATTTTGTATGATTGATTCAACATCGGGATAATATGGATAGTCTCCGCTAATCATTGTTCTTGTTCCGCATCCAGTAAGGTTGAGCAGAGATAAAATAATTCCAAAGGAAATAATTACCGTAATAAAACGTTTTCTCATAATAAACCCTCCATTTGTATTAATATGCATCGTTTACACCGTTAATATCATCTTGTTGTGGGGTAATCATTGTATTTCTGTCTCTATCATATCTCATAATTGAAGGTGACTCTGGAGGATTATCAGCTAAACAGAGTGCATGCCCAAACTCATGTACAATAACACTTTGCCTAAAGTTTGAGGTTTCTTATTTTTAATAATTTTCGGCATTACAATCCTCCTGTACATTGTTGCTGATAAGTATCATAATTATAGTATATTATACAGAATATACCTGCAAATAAAAATGTGAATAATTAACAATATCAATAAACGAATCATATACAGTAATTGATAGTTAACATGACTATTCACTCCATCACTAAACAAGCCTATATTTATGTAAATAAACTTTATAGTTTAGACAATATTTATAGTAAAGATAATTATGTTATTGTTGTATGTGCTTATATTACAGGGTTTTGTGTCTCAGTTACATGGAAATACAAGGTAACACAGTACTGCTAAAATCGCTGAGGTACACCTGTGTGTACTTTTTTCTTGACACGAACATAAGTTTGCGGAATAATGTAGTATGGAACTATTCAAATATTGGCGATATTTATATTAGAAATGATTTCATATAAAACTGCCTATTATGGAAATGGCTAAAGGGTGGGTCACAAATGACAAAAAACAAGAACCAATATGGAAATGAAAGCATATCTTCATTAAAAGGTGCTGACAGGGTGCGTCTGCGTCCTGGGGTTATTTTTGGCTCCGATGGTATAGAAGGGTGTCAGCATTCGGTATTTGAAATTCTGTCAAATTCCATTGATGAAGCAAGAGAAGGGTATGGAAATGTAATAGAGGTAATCCGGCACAGTGACGGATCGGTCACTGTAAAGGACCAGGGCAGGGGAATTCCTCTAGATTTTAACCCTAAAGAAGAAAGATATAACTGGGAACTGGTTTTCTGTGAACTATATGCAGGTGGGAAATATAAAAACAATTCAGGCGAAAATTACGAATTCAGTCTTGGTCTGAATGGGCTGGGAAGCTGCGCAACTCAATACAGCTCCGAATATATGGATGTTACCGTCTATAGGGACGGTTACAAATATGATTTGCATTTCGAAAAAGGTGAGAACATAGGTGGGCTGAAAAAGGAAAAGTATAAGTATGTGCATACAGGCTCTACTATTCACTGGAAACCGGATCTGGATGTTTTTACCGATATAAGTATTCCTCTGGAATATTATACGACAGTTATGAAAAAACAGGCTGTTGTCAATGCCGGATTGACATTCAGGCTTTTTGACGAGGAATCAGAACAATCATTTGAGTACTGTTACCAAAATGGCATTACAGACTATGTCAAAGAAATTTCCGGAGAAAAAAGCTTTACTGAAGTTCAGTTCTATGAGACTTCCACCAAAGGACGTGACAGGGAGGACAAACCCGAATATAAAGTTAAGATGCAGATTGCCTTTTGCTTTAATAATGAAATAAACCTGCTCGAGTATTATCACAACTCAAGTTTTCTCGAGTATGGCGGCGCGCCCGACAAGGCAGTAAAGGCAGCATTTGTCTATGAAATCGACAAGTGTATTAAAGCAAGAAACAAGTACAACAAAGATGAAGCGAAAATAACCTTTGCAGACATCCAGGACAGCATGGTCCTGGTGACAAATTCGTTTTCAACCGTTACAAGTTATGAAAACCAGACAAAGAAGTCAATTACAAACAAATTTATTCAGGATGCCATGACAGAATTTTTGAAGCAGCAGCTGGAAATTTATTTCATAGAAAATAAAATGGAAAGCGATAAAATTCTCGAGCAGATATTAGTAAATAAAAGAAGCAGGGAAACGGCAGAGAAAACGAGAATAAACATTAAGAAAAAGCTGAGCGGAAGTGTTGACATATCAAACAGGGTAAAGAAATTTGTTGATTGCAGATCGAAAGATCTAAACAAAAGAGAAATATATATAGTTGAGGGTGATTCTGCCCTAGGTGCCTGTAAGCTTGGAAGAGATGCAGAATTTCAGGCGATCATACCTGTAAGAGGTAAGATACTTAATTGTCTTAAAGCAGAGTATGACAGCATATTTAAAAATGAGATCATCATTGACCTGTTAAAGGTTTTAGGCTGCGGCGTAGAAATCAAGTCTAAACATAACAAGGACTTGCATACTTTTGATATGAACAATCTCCGGTGGGCTAAAATCATCATCTGCACCGATGCGGATGTGGACGGATTTCAGATCCGGACCCTGATATTAGCAATGCTGTACCGACTGGTGCCAACACTGATACAGGAGGGCAAGGTCTATATTGCAGAATCGCCGCTCTTTGAGATTACGACAAAAAACAAATCCTACTTTGCTTATTCTGAAAAAGAGAAAGCTTCCATCCTTTCAAAGATCAGCGGGAAATATACCATCCAGCGTTCGAAAGGATTAGGGGAGAATGAACCGGATATGATGTGGCAAACGACCATGAACCCGGAAACAAGACGATTGATTCAAGTAACACCGGATGAAGCGGAGCGGACAGAGCAGGTATTTGATCTGCTCTTAGGCGATAACCTTCCCGGCAGAAAGCTGTTTATCGAAGAAAACGGCTTTAAATACCTGGATATGATTGATGTGAGTTAAGGTTGAATATAGATAAGCCACTTTCGACTTGAATTTATCCAGCCGTAAACGGCCTCTACTGCCAACCCTTTTTACTGCTGGTTATTTTAAGGTTTAAAGTTGGTTATCTATAGGCAATATTTATATATCGGATCATCAAAATACCGGGCAGTAGCGGTTTTAGATGCGGAGTAATGATGTTATTTGTCGATGGAAGAAAAGCAAGGTTAGTTAATCTTACAAAGGGGATTTTGGAGGAGTATCATGTCTGTTAAAAATTATGTGGAACAGAGAATTGTCGATACACTGGAAAAAAATTATATGCCCTATGCCATGAGTGTTATCGTTTCCAGGGCAATACCG